>CAZDHN010000894.1:0-2102 GCA_964505115.1 uncultured Planctomycetaceae bacterium | reverse complement strand
TATTTGCCCCAGCCAAACGCACTGGCCTTACTGGCAGCGCCGGGAAAGTTGCTGCCAGCAACAACTTACGGAAAACTACGCTTCAGCCGGATGAACCTTATTTGGAATAGACAGCCGCAAATAGCGTCGCGGTAGCCAGCACCGCCGCTGGCAGCAGTATAAGCATGTTAATCGCTATCGCGCTGTAGACGTACCAGCCCACCCGTTGCCGCACTTCCCTTCGCAACAGCTTATACCGGATGATGAGCCACATGGAATAAACGTTCAGTATCACCGGCAGGCTGACGTAGGAAAGAATGGCCGCCAGGCAGGCTCGACGCAGGATGGGGGCCCACTGGTCGTAGTCGCCCGGCTCGGGCTCCGGTGGCCTGGAATGCGAGTGCGAGGCGGGCCAGGGAAGGGCGAAGACGGCTTTGACGAACATGATCAACAAGAGGGCCGGCAAGCAGAGGGCGAAAACGAAGCCCGACCAAAGCGGGGCCGGTGGGTCGACGTCGGTCTCGATGATCGGCGCGTCGGGCAACTCGAAGTCGGGTGTCGGCCGGCCGTCGGCGGTCGTGCCGCAGGACCAGCAGGTGTCCAGGTTGCCCTCCACCTCGGCACCGCACTTGCCGCACGTCCAGTTCTCCTCCACGTCCTCGCCCGCCTCGTCTCCTTCTCGCTCGAACTCGGCGAGTAGTTCCAAGGCGCGGGGCAGGTCGCTTGTGGTTACTAGTACCTTGATTCCACCCACCGCGTTGGCGTAGTACCAGAACCAGCCGACCAGCGCCTCGTCGGCCAGACAGGCGCGAATGCCGGCCGCTTCCAGCCGCCACTTCAACAGGTCGGCCTCCGTCCGCGTGGCAAAGCTCGCCACCTGACAAAGGTCCTCGTTCGATGCCTTCCACTTGGCCGTCGAGTCAGGCTCCGTCGCGGCCGACGTTAGCCTGATTCCCACCCGCGACAAGGCCTCGTCGTAGTCGGCCGGCTTGTTCACGTTCAAGAGGCTGAGCAACTCGGGGTCGACGTCGGTCAGTTCTTCTTTGGCGATGCGTCGGGTCTTGACATGGTCGAACAGATAGGCCGGCCGCAGCCGATTGGCGGTCAACAGCGATTCGATCTCCTCCAGCACACCGGTCGAGTAAATGCCAACCAACGGCTCGTCCACGCCGCCGATCGACGGCACGGCCACGTCGTGACCTTCCGATAGCTCGACAACCCGTTCGACGAACGCCGGCGCTAGCAGCGGCGTGTCACAAGCGATTACGAAGGCCCGATCTACCTGTCCGGCCAATGCGCCGAGCCCGACGGCCAGGGCTTCCAGCGGGCCGCGGTCCGGCTGGCGGTCGTAGGCGATGGTCACGTCCAGCGGCAACTCGGGCAGTTCTTGTTCGGGGGCGGCCACCACGACGATCGGCCCAACCGTTTCGCTGAGAAGCCGCACCACGCGCACCAGCATCGGCTCGCCGGCGAAGGGCATCATCGCTTTCGATTGCCCCATCCGCCGGCTCTTTCCGCCACAAAGGACGATCCCTCCGACCTTCGTCATTGATCTCGCTCCTGCCGGTTATCGCCAATAGCCGCCAGCGGAAGCTGGCGGTTGAGCAGCGCAATGGTTTATATTGTGGCGTCGAGATTTAACGCCGTAGGCGTTTCACATCGAAGCCCAGGGTCGCGCAGCGCACCCTGGGTAACGGTCCGCCAAGACCCCATCAACCCCAAAGGGGTTGGATAACCGCGTGACGCCATGTAGAACTTTCAGCGTTCGTTTCGTTGCCAATGTCTCCAGACCCAGGGTGCGCTGCGCGACCCTGGGCTTTGTTGTTAGACCCCGTTGGGGTCACTCTCATGCACATCACGAGACCTTTAGAGTCTTACGTTGCAACAAGTGCGCGGCGTGCGCGCATGTTTCCAGTTTCTTTTGGGTTGCGGGCGCAGCTTGCAATAGGGCCCTTTCGTAAGCCACCAGCCATGCCGGTGGTCATTGACAATTTACTCCGTGGTTCCAACATTAAAACCCATCCGGCCGAGGTGCTCGCGGATATCCTCGTCGGCCAACAGCTTGCCAAAGGCGACGACGGCCGGGCGTTGCAGGCGGGCGCGGGGAACGGCGAAATCGTAGT
>CAZDHN010000893.1:0-2104 GCA_964505115.1 uncultured Planctomycetaceae bacterium | reverse complement strand
AAATTGTCCCGCGTTCGTAAAACATGTGGGTAAAGTCAAGTCGCCTGCGACGGGAAGAGCGGCGGAAACTGGCCCGTGTTCCGGTCGCAGGCGACCGGGCTAACTGCTATCGAGCGTTGCGGGGTTAACCGACACATTTTGCCTACGCGCGCAGATGCTTCGCGAAGCACTCGCGCGTCAGCCGCCACATCTCGTCGGAGAGTATGTGGCCGGAACCGGCTTCGATGTAGTGGCTGAACTGCTCTTTGGCGCCGGCCTGCTCGTAGGCGGCGGCTATCGTCTTGACGCCCTCGCGGACTTCTTGGATTGGGCTGCCGCCGTCGGTCTCGCCGAAGTTCAGGTGCAAGGCCCTGGGAGCGATCAGGCCGGCGATGTCGGGCGTGTCGCCGTATTGGAACCAGCCGGGGATGAAGTTCGGGAAGCAGTGCAGCAATTTCGTTCGGTGAATGGCCGCGTAGGTTGGCAGGCAACAGTTTCCTACCAGGCACTTGATTCGCGGCTCCCACGGCCCGACCAGCCAGGTGTGCGTCGAGCCCATCGAATGGCCGTAACAGCCGATCTTTTCGTTCTGAACCTCGGGCCGCGAGCACAAGTAGTCGACCGCCCGACGCATGTCCAAAATGTTCTTCCAGGCCATGCACTTTCCGGCGACAACGTAGCGGAGGAACTCGAAGCGTTCGAAGGATCCGGCCTTGCGTTGTTTATCCTGGCGTTGCTCGAAGCAGAGTGCGTCGGGACACAAGACGACGTAACCCAACTTGGCCAGCGCCGCGCCCGTGTGGTGCATCGGGTTGCCCGCCAGCCCGGCCGGCTCCGTTTTACCCAGGTGCCACTGCCCGGCGTGCTGATGCCAGACGGCCACGGCCGGCGCCGGGTGGGCGGCGTCGACACCGTCGGGCACCAGTAGCATGGCCCCAATGCGGTCGCCCGGCTCGGCTTCGTAAGAGAGCGGCTCGATCCGGTAGCCTTCCTTGCGGATGACATCGCCCAGGAGGGGTTGAAGTTCGCACGGTTCGGGCCACGGTCCGCCAAGACACTCAAGTAGCTTTGCTCGCAAGTCGACGCCGGCCATATTTGTCTCCTTCGCGTTGTTTCCCGCCGCCGTGTTCTTTTCCTTGGCTTGGGCAGGACGAGAAGCCAGCGCACCCGACCCGGCCAATAGCGCCGCGGCCGTCGACTGGCCCAGGAACGTCCGCCGCCCCACGCGGTCGTGTTTCGATCCAGAATGATCAGACATGCGCTGCCTCCCGGTTGCTGATTGTCCGGAGACAATTGTGGGCCGCGACCGGGGTCGGCGTCAAGTGTCCGATGATCGCGCTAGACAACATTAGTCGAACGCATTCCAAGATAGCCGCCGACGGAAGTCGCCGGTTGGAGAACGAGACCGAGGCGCCTGGGTGCCACTGGCGTCTCGCCAGTGCAATACAACCCGGGGCTTGCTCGTTGTTGTTTCAGGAGATCGCCGGGCGCATGTACTGATTCCCGCTTGTGCGGCCACAAATCGGTAGACGCGTGGCGGGCTCTGGGAACACCAGCGAACAAGCTCCGAACTAACCAGCACTGGCGAGACGCCAGTGGCACCCTGCGTAGCGGTGGGGCCACGACGCCAGCTTCCGCTGGCGGCCGGTGCGGCCGATCAGTTCTGGCTGACCGAGTTGCTCTTGTCGGGGCTCTGCTGCTGGCGCTTTTTGGCCAACGCGCTGGCCGCTTGGACGATTTGCATCCCGGAGCGAATCTCTTGCGCCGTGAAGTAGGGCTTGGTGCTGCCGTTGGCGTAGCGGAGCGTCTTGGCGGCCAATTCCTGCCAGCTCATCTCGCTATTGAGGTGCCAGGCGGCCACTTGCGCGGCCCGTTGGTTCATCTTGCCGGTACCCATCATGCGGCAGAGATCGTAGACGCCTTCCTTCTTGGTGAACTGGTCGAGCGGCTTGATCACGTACTTCATTTTGGGTCGGGGCTCGTTCTTACCGTGTTCGAGGCAGACGGTAGCGACCTTGAACTTTGCGACCTTTTCCGGCGGTACGTTAAAGAACCCGCCACCACCACCGCCGCCGCCTTGGCCACCCATTCCACCACCACCGCCGCCCATGCCGCCGCCCATCCC
>CAZDHN010000892.1:0-2104 GCA_964505115.1 uncultured Planctomycetaceae bacterium | reverse complement strand
GCCAGGATGGTCTCGGCCTGTTGCCAGAGGTGACTAACCCAATCCAACGGGTACAGCGTAAGGTCGTTGTGTTCCCGCTTGGCCGATTGCAGCAATTCCGCGGCCGACAGCCTTCGCCTGCGGCAGACGGCGGCTAGCTCAGGTCCGTCGCCGTCAATCGTCGAGACATCAGATCGTCGGAACCCGGCCCACAGCCGGGGAAGCTGCAAATGGCGTCGCACCGGCAGCCAACGTTCCTGGCAGTGGCGTTCAACCTGCCGGTTCAACTGGAGACCCAGTTGCAGTAGCTCGGCTTCGTCACCGTCGATCCGCCGGCCACGGGCACCTGGCACCGGCTGAAGCCGGAGATTCTTGAAGAACCGGTTGCCCTGTCGGCCTCCCCACTCGACTCCCCAAGGTACGCGCCGGGCGGAAAACCCCTTTAAGCACAGCACCCCGGCATCACGGTGCTGCTCGTCGTAGAGCGCCACCAGGACGAGTTTTTTGATCTCAATCAGGCCGCCAAGCACCGGGCCGTTGGTCAAATAGCTCTGGGCACCGAGCGGACGCCGTTCATCCGCTTGCTGTCGCGAGCCCAACTGACGGCGCCACTGGTTGATGACTTGTGAGTTTGCGTAGGCAATCATTTACGGAACTCCAAAGTGAAGGGAAAGAACGAACAGATGGTTTCTGGTCTACGTTAGACGAGGACGGGCTGCCGGCAGCAAGGTGTGACCACGGGCACATTGCGATGCAGTTCGTGCCCGTCCCAGTCAACGATCATGTCCTCGATGTCGCAGGGCTCGGGATCGTGTTCGACGAACACCGGATCGGCCAGACCGAAGCCCAGCCGGGTGATGATGCGCAGATTCTCGCCGGTAGCCCGGGCGACGGCGCGGTCTAGTTGGCATTGGGTCATCGCTTCTCCTTGAGTTTGGAGGGAAAGAGAGCGACCGCCCGACAGGGGGCGGCCGTGGAAACACAACCGCCCCGGTATGGGGCAACTCAGATTGGCGAGGTGGAGACCCTCACCCGACCGGCACAAGCCAGTTCTTTTCGAGCCAACGGCTCTCGGCTTCGAGGGCCTGGCTGCGGGCAGCAAACGGCCCCAGCACCGGCCCGCCCACGGGCGACAGATCGGCGAGCCATCGCCCGTGTTCCGTTGGCTCGACGTGCGAAGCCCGGCGGATGGCGAGGCTGCCCAGCGCGTTTAGATCAAGCTGCTCTGAGTAGATGCACCGGACAGCCCCGCCCAGTTCGACAATAAGTTGCATGGCTGCCTCCGTCACTTGGGTCGGCGGAGGATGTTCCGCCGAGGCCGGTCGATTAGCAGGCCATCGAGCACCGACTGGACACGGGAGAGTTCCGTGGCCACGTGCTGTCGTAGGCCTCGGTTGTCTCGCAACAGTTGCGGTTCGACGCCCTGCACGATCCGCTGGGCGTCGGCAACCAGGTTGTCGAGCTGCTCGTTGCTACGCACGTTCAACTCGCCGAATCGCTGGAAGAACTCGGTCAGGTTCTCGACCGAACTGTCCCTGAATATCTTCGCGCGTCCATCTTCCTGACCCGACAGTCGTTCGGTCAGGTGAGAGACCAGCTTGGCCAGTTCGGCGGTAAACGTTTCCTCGGCCAGCCGGACCGCCTCGCTGAAACGATCTTGAATCCGCTGGCACTCCTGCTCGTAGAGATCAGGATTGAGTTGACGCAGGTAATCCGGTGGCTCAACACTGGGAAAATCCCACTGGACGCCGAATGCCGTACACAGCGAGCCGGGATAGTCGTGCTCGTTGAAGAGTGTGCCCAGCCGATCACGGGCGGCCGACCGGAGTTCGCCATAACGGTCGTCCAACTTCTCAACTGCCGTTTCCAATTCTTCGCGTAACTGGACCATCTGGACGTTGAACGTCTCGATCTGATCCTGCCGGATCAGCCGGATGCCCGGCTCTGGATAGGGCAGGCTCATCGCTTTCCAGAGCGAGACGATCCGGTTGCGAACGGCCGTAACGGCCTTGAACGCCGGATGCCGGTTATCCAGCAGTTTCTTACCGGCGGATAGGAACGCGCCTTCGGCGCCGAACGTGTCGGCGGCTTGGGTCTTCTGGTCGCTAGTCAGGGATTTCCGAAT
>CAZDHN010000891.1:0-2118 GCA_964505115.1 uncultured Planctomycetaceae bacterium | reverse complement strand
TCTGTCGCCTTTCGCTCCGCGAAAGAAGGCGGCTTTCGCGGAGCGAAAGGCAACACACAGACGGAATCTATTGATGGACTACTTCTGCGGAATTGATATCGGCGCCTCGACGGCGAAGCTCGTCATCATCGACGAGAACCGTGAAACGGTGGCCAAGACAATGCGCCGGTCGGGTGTCGACTACGCCGAAACGGCCCGAGAGTGCCTGGCCGACGCGCTTGAGGACGCCGAGTTGACCAAAGAGCGGATCGCCCGCTCTATCTCGACCGGATACGGGCGCGACAACGTCTCCTGGGCCGACGGGAAGATGACGGAAATCGCCTGCCACGGCAAGGGCGCGTATTTCCATTTTCCCCGGGCGATTACGGTAATCGACATCGGCGCACAAGACAGCAAGGTAATCCATCTCGACGAGCAAGGCCGCCGAACCAGCTTCAAGATGAACCGTAAGTGCGCGGCCGGGACGGGTGCCTTCCTGGAAGAAATCGCCATACGGCTCGACTTGCCGCTCTCGGAACTCAACGGGCTGGCCGAGCGTTCGGCCAACGAATCGCCGCTGGGTAGCTTTTGCACCGTGTTCGCCGCGACCGAGGTGCTGGCCAAGATCCGCGCCGGCGAGAAGGTGGAAGATATCATCAAAGGCGCCTTTCGTTCCGTGGTCAAGCGGCTGGTCGAAATGGATACGATCCGGGGCCAGTTGGTTATGACCGGCGGCGTGGTCGCCCACAACCGCTTGCTGGCGAAGCTCGTCGAGGAGTCGTTTGGCGCCGAGGCCCTGACTCCACCCGACCCTCAATTCATGGGTGCCTTTGGCGCCGCGCTGTTCGCACTGAAACAAGTCAAAGAAGGAGACTGATATGCTGATAACAAAACCGCCCGCCGCGATAACCGATAACCTGTTCATGCTCGGCACGACGCCCTATCAGGTATATCTCTTCAAGGGAGAGAACGAGGCCGTCATCTTCGACGGCGGCATCGGCCCGGTAGGCCCCTTGGTCGGCAGGCAATTGGAGGAGTTGGGTATCGACCGGAGCTTGGTCAAGCAGGTTGCCATAACGCACGCGCATCCCGACCACGTGATGGCCGTTCCCACCTTTCGGGAGTTGTTCCCCGACGTTTCCGTGGCAGCCTCCGAATTGGCCGCGGTTACCCTGGAGAACGAGAAGGCCGTGGGGTTCTTTGTCAAAGTAGACGCCGCGCTCACGGCCGCGCTTACCAAGAGCGGAACGATAAGCAAAGCGGATTATCCGAAACCGTTTGACGAACAGAAGATCTTACTCGATCGGGTAATCAAGCAGGGCGATACGATCGAGGTCGACGGCGCGTCGTTCGACGTGCTGGAAACACCCGGCCATAGCGATTGCAGCCTCAGCTTCCACGAGCCGACCCGGAAGATACTGATAATCGGCGACGTCAGCGGCTACTACGTGCCGGAGGATCATTACTGGTGGCCTAACTACTTCACCGGTTACGCTTCGTACATGGGTTCCATCGAGCGGCTGGCCGCGCTGGATGCCGAGGTCCTCTGCCTGTGCCACAACGCCGTGATAACCGGCGAGGAGGAGGTCCGCGCGTATTTCAACGATGCGACTGCCGCCACCAAGGCCTGTCACGAGAAGATCGTCGCCGACCGGGCCGCGGGCAAGTCGGTCCGCGAGATCGCCGAGGAGATCGGGTCCGGTATCTACGAGAAGACGCCGATGATGCCGTTGGATTTCTTCCAGAAGAACTCCGGGCTGCTCGTTAAGCAGTCGCTTCGCTTTGCGGGCGTGGACGAGGCGTAGCGGTTCTCCCGGATGGTAACCGTTCATCACGAAGAAAGAGTCTCACGCAAAGACGCAAAGAGGCCAAGTCGCAAAGGAACGGGAAAAGGAAGACGGGCGCGGAACTGATGCCGGCATGGGCCTTTGGTCGCCGACCGTTCTTTTGCGCTGTCCAACTAGGAAAGAAACTGAATCAACCACGGACAGACGGCGCGACCGACGCATCTTGCTCCCAAACGAAGACACAATCTCGCCCCTTTGCGACTTGGCCCCTCGGCGTCTTTGCGTGAGACTCCCTTCCGCCTTGGATTTGCCCCATGGGCCGGCCGGTCAGAAGCCCTTGAGCGTCTTCAGT
>CAZDHN010000890.1:0-2120 GCA_964505115.1 uncultured Planctomycetaceae bacterium | reverse complement strand
ACCATGGACTACGTCGTTATCATTGAGACCCCCGCCGATGGCAGCTACTCCGCGCATGTACCCGACCTGCCAGGGTGCGTTTCGTGCGGCGAATCGGTCGGCGAGGTCAGGCGACTCATCGAGGAGGCCGTGGAACTGCACATTGAGTCGCTTCGGCGGCACGGCGAGCCCGTTCCCCAGCCCACCACAACCACCGATATTGTTCACGCCTCGTAGCAGCGCGTCAGGACACCCGCCTACCGCGCCTCCACGTCGTCGACGTGGACGAACGTCTCTTTCGTGGAGATCAGCCGCAAGTGGCCTAAAGCCGACGAGAGCATGTCGACCGGAGGTGCGTCGGGCCCGACGTACTTGAACTGGGCCAAGGGGATTTCCAGCAGACGCCACTCGGGACCAACGAGATCCGAAGCGTCGGGCGTCCAGCGCCATTGGAATCGGCGGCTGTCGGGCAGTTCGGCCTCGAACTCGATGACGGGCATGGGGCAAGGCCGCTCGGCCGCGCGAATCCACAGTTGGAGTTTGTCGGCACCGCTCCGCTTGATATCCACGCCTCGAACGCCCCGGCAGGCGCACGTCAACTTGCCTTTGATTTGCAGCCCCCGCTTGCCCGAGTGGGCAGCCTGCTCGCAGACGGCCGATCGGCCCGGGCCGCGGTCAGCATACCTCCGTCGCCAGCGGAGCCCGGCCAAGGGATCTTCGAAGTCCTGCTTGAAACGGTTGGCCGGGTATCCGTCGAGCTTGAAGCCAAGTGTCTTTGGGGTGACCGCGCGGACCAGCGTCGAGACCGAAACGTTCCGCTCGTCGGTTACCACGGCGAACCAATCCAACGGCTCACCCGGTTCGTCGACCGGCAGCAATGCCGTGTAGCGACCTTCGCCGCCGGAACTGATTTCGGCCGCCGCGGGCGACCACCACTTCATCCGCCAGGGCAACTCGCCGGCCGCGTACCAAACGGTGGCCCGGGTAATAGGCTCGGGTCCTTTCACTTGGAAGTCGACGCGGACCGAGTTGCCTTCCCGAAGCGGTTTGCCGACCGCCTTGCAGGTTGGAAACGGCTTGCCTTTGCCAGTCAAATGGTATTCGAGCCAGACGATCTCCATGAAGGTTCGGTTGTAGCGATGGTCGACGCGGGGCGGTCCGCTCATGCCGCCGGGCTGACGCAGCGAATGGCTGTCGTTGGGCATGAAGCAGTAGTTCTTCTCGCCCGGCATGTCGGCCAATGTCCGCATGACGGCCACCGGCCAGAAGTACCAATCGTTTGCCGGCGAGGGCACGAAGTAGGCGGCCGACAGATTGCTTGCCCGGCGTCCGGCATCAAGGTTATCAAGCCAGATCTTGCGTTGCTTGGGCTGCATTGAATCGAGCCGGTGGGTCCAGGAGGAGCCGATGTCGAAGTAACCGCAACCGTAGATCGAAAAGGCCGCTCGCACTCGATCGCCCGCCAGACCGGCGACCATGGTGGTCGTGTAGCCGCCCCACGATCCGCCGACGACACCTACCCGCGACTTGTCGACATCCGGCTGGCTTCGCAACAGCGAGAGGCCACCCAGTGCGGCGGCGATGCCGTCGAACAGTGCCGAATCGGCGGGGCTGTCGACGATTGTGAAGGAGTTCGCGCCCGGGTCCATGCAGGGTCCGCTGGAGTGGGCCTTGGCCCGATTGCAGATACCCGGCTGATCCTGGCAGACGGAGACGAACCCGCGTCGGGCCCAGCCGACGGTGGCCGAGGCGACCATGTCGGCGTAGCCACCACCGCCATGACAGACCAGCACGCCCGGATGCGGCCCCGGCGTGGTGGGCCGCGACATCACCGCGTAGATAATCACCTCCCGCCCCGACTTAGGCTCCACCCGCGAAAGGAACTTCAACCGCGTGGTCTCCACGCCGTCCTTCGTCTCTCGCGAAAGCGTCTCGACGATTTTCGGCGACTTGTCACTCAGAAACGGGGCAAAGCAGTTCGGCTCCCCGCCGACGGCGACGGAAACCAGGGCGAACAGTACTGCGGTGAAAGCGGTGATTCTCATGTGTGTTTCTCTTGGATGGTGGGTATTGGCGTGTTGTAACCGTTCACGGCCTTCCGGTACGATGAAACCGAGCCACGGATGAAACACGGATAGAGC
>CAZDHN010000889.1:0-2123 GCA_964505115.1 uncultured Planctomycetaceae bacterium | reverse complement strand
CCAACTCCGACGGCCAACTCGCGCCGGAGGAATTGAAGAAGGCCAGGGAAGCCATGAAGGCCAAGGCCCAAAAGAAACCCGGGCCGCCGAAGAAGCCTCAGCCTCCGAAGAAGCCCGAGGTTCAGAAAGAGAAGTAAACCGGAATCCAACCCAATCACGCCCGGCGGGAGTCCATCTCCCGCCGGGCGTTTTCTTTTGGAGTGCGGCGATTCATCGCCGCTTTTCGCTAATCCGGGCTAATATTTCTCCGGCTCCAGCCCCTCGAGGATCAGCCGGCGAGGCGGGTCGGCCAGGCTGGCGGGTTTGTCGTCGGGTTTGGCCGGGTCGGGCTTGGGGTCGCCGGGAAAGCGGAACGACTCGACGGCCGGCTTTAGTGCGGCGCCCGGCTCGAGCCCGTTGATGAACTCGTCCCACGCGGCGCGTTCCGGACCGTCTAGCGATCGATACCAGACGACGTACTCGGTCAGCGCCTTCCCCGTCAGCAGCACGCTGCCAAAGCGTTTAGTCTGCGCATCGCCGTTCGGTTGGCTCCAGGAGGCGAAGCAGACCACGGGCAGCGAAGGGTGCTCGTCCAGCGTGGTCGACCAAGTAACCGCACCGGCCCGCTCCTCCCACTTGCCGTTTGTCAGGAAGGGCTTGGTTCGGCAGACCAGTTTCAGCTTCAAGCTGTCGGGGTTGGCAAACGGTTGGAATTTGAACAGTGCGTCGCCGACCAACTCGCCCAGCAGGTCGTCGGCCGTGGGCCGCTCGGCGTCGGGTTCCGCCTTTTTCAGCCGCTGCCACTCGGCAAGCCGGGCCTTGAACAGTTCCGTGCCCTGGATGTACTTCGTCCAGGACGCCTGCAAGAGTTTTGGGTCACCCAACAGCGCCAGCCGTTTGGGGATCGGCTCGCCCTCGGCAACACCCATCTTTCGGGCGACCAACCGCTCGAGCAACTTCAGCACCGAGCCCGGCTGGCCGCGCGAAACCGATCGGGCCAGCGACGGAATATCCGTCGACGTGAAATAGCCCCGCTCGACCAGATATTGCCAGACCCTGACGAGGAACTCCTGGCCCGTCTCGGTCTTGTAACGTGCCGCCACGTCGGCCGACCAGGCGTACATGCCCAGGTTCTTTAGATCGCGGCGGAACTCCTGGTCGACGAAGCGGTGCAACTCCTGGAAGCCGGGCTGTGTACCGAACTCTACCCGAAGCCAACCCAAGATGATGTCGGTCAGTTGATCGGCCGCCCGGCGTCGCTTGGCCAGTTCGGCCTCGAGATCATCGTTACCCCGGAACCGCTCGACGTAGCCCGAGCAGGACCCGAAGGGCGACTCGAAGTACGTTAAGGAACCGGCTCCGCCCACGTCGGCCGGCGTCGCGCCGGTGAAACGGCCGCGGAATGTCTGCTTGACCGCGTCGTCGGACACCGCACGGTTTTTGTAGAGGCCGGCGAGCCGCCGCAGTTCGGCCTCGGGCAGGGCCGTTCGCTCCGACTCCTTCTGCCCCTTTTCGTGCCAGCAGGTCAGCTTCCGCTGGAAGGCCTTGCCCTCGGGCACAACCTCGATCTCGAAGCAGTCCCGCTCGCAACCGACGCAAGCAAAGGCGAGAACCAGCAGTGCGGGAACCCATGCCCTTTTCATCGGACGCCCCTTTTGTGTAAGGAGTTTGACCGCGCGACTACTTCATCAGCCAATCGATGGCAGCCTCCTCGGACGGCTTTTCTTTGACAATCAGGCTTCCCGGCTTTCCGGCGGCCTGGTAGGCGGCCGAGACGGGCGGCGGCAAGTCGCCCTCGCCGGTCAGCCACATCGGATGAGGGGCCGAAAGGGCGAGGATGCCGGGCAGGTCGAGGTATTTGGCGCCACCCGGCAGGAAGTCGGGGTCGTCGATGGCCGTAAGATCGGCGAAGCGGAAGCCGGCCGTGTCGATCACCGCCCGATCCACTGCCTCGCCAGCCTGCGCTCGGGCAGCCGCCACCCAATGGCCCGCGCCGGCTAGGCCGATCAGATCCAGTTCCGCCGGCGCCGGGTTCATGTCGCGGCAGAAGGAAATCACGTCGAGGATGTCGTGTACCCGTTTCGAGAACAGCGGATAGTTGTATCCGTATGTGTAGCATGCCTTGCCCGCCCAGCGGTTCTTGG
>CAZDHN010000888.1:0-2123 GCA_964505115.1 uncultured Planctomycetaceae bacterium | reverse complement strand
CTTACGGCCAATTGCCAACTCGCCGCTTGATTCCCACGATGCGAAAACGCTCCCGTTTCGTAGGGCGGCAGGGCCGCCAACCAAACTGGTGCTCTATTAACGGAATTACTTTAGCCCCTTAACTTTCAATCAGAGTTTCAGGCCATGGGTATTCAAACACTCTACACGGCGGCCACGGGCATGATCGGCTTGGAAACCAAGCTGGACGTGATCGCCAACAACCTGGCAAACGTCGAGACGGTGGCCTTCAAGCGAAGCCGGGCGAACTTCGAAGACCTCTTCTACCGTCAATACAAGATGCCGGGTGCCGAAGACACGGCCGGGCAGTACACGCCCACCGGCGTGGCCGTCGGCTTGGGTACCCGGGTCATGAGTACCCAAACCGAATTCATGCAAGGCCCCTTCAAGACAACCGGCCGACAGTTGGACATCGCCGTCGAGGGCAAGGGGTTCCTCCAGGTGGTCGACCCGACCGGCATGATTATGTACAGCCGGGCGGGCAACCTCAACAAGAACGCCAACGGCGAACTGGTGCTTGGCTCGGCCAACACGGGCCGGCTGCTGGAACCGCCGATTAGCATCCCGCGAGACGCCATCGACATCGTAATCAGCGCGCAGGGAATTGTCTCCGTCTTGCAGCCGAACAACGTTCAGTTGGCACAAGTCGGGCAGATCGAATTGGCCCAGTTCATCAACCCGGAAGGGCTGCTCAAGCTGGGTGAAAACCTCTACTATGAAACCAACTCCTCCGGAACCGCCCTGCTAAGCAACCCGGGCCAGGACGGCAACGGTGTGATTCGGCAAGGGATGCTAGAAGGCTCCAACGTCGAGCCGGTCAACGAACTGATCGAAATGATTACCACCCAACGAGCGTTTGAACTCAACTCCAAGGCCGTCCAGGCTGGTGACGACTGCATGCAGATTGTTGCCAACCTGAAACGGTACTAATACTGGCATGCTGCAAATGCGGGCAACGGTTGGCAGTTAGCCCGGTCGCCCGCGACCGGAAAACGGGGCGGTTTCCGCTTAACTCCCGTCGCAGGCGACGGGGCTAACACGGACGAACGAACACGGCAACCTGTTTGAGAGGCAAGATCAGATGGCTGCGGACATTTTCGCTTCATTATCGCTATACGTGGGTTTCCCGACGATCGCCGACTCGGAAGACTCCGCGTCGAACGGCGACTCGCCGGACATCAAAGCCCCAACCGTACCGATGCTCGAATCGGTTGATGCCAATAGCACGCTACCGACAGATCAGCCGATCGGCTGAGTGGATGGTGAATATGCGGTACGGATTTCCAGCGACATGGATACTCTTGGCAATGATACTCTTGGCAACGGCCGTCTGCCTCTCGGTCTTATCGACGCCGGACGCCTCGGGGGCGGAGATTCATCTGCGCACACAATGCACCGATAGCGGGCCGCTGGTCACGCTGGGCGACATCGCCCAGATTACGGCCACCGATCCCCGCAAGGCTGAGTTACTGAACAGGATCGAGTTGTTTCCCGCGCCTTCCGCCGGCCGAAGCCGGTTCGTCCGCCTACGCGAAATACAAGATCTGCTCATCCTGCGTGGCGTCAATTTTGTCGGACACCGCTTCTCCGGCTCGAGCCAGGTTGAAATAACCACCCCGGCCGCGCGGGCGCGGCCGAAGGCCGAACAAAAGCCCCTAAAGCCCTTGTCGGCTCCAAAGGCCGATAGAGCAAAGCGACGCCTCCGCGAGGCGATCGTGGCGTACTTGAAAGAGCGGGCATCGGCATCGAACTCTTGGCAAGTCCGGGTCGAACCGAGCCAGGAGCAAACACAGGCGCTAGCCAACGCGGACCGAATATCGGTCGCCGGCGGCTTGCCGCCCTGGACCGGCGCCCAAACATTCGAGGTAACCGTTCAGGCGGATGAGGGGTCCGTCCCGCTTACGCTGAACGCCATGGTTACGTTGCCGCGGGCGGTCGTGGTTACCACGCACGCGATTGCACGCGACGCGATGATTCTCGCCTCCGACGTGCGTCTGGCGACAGACATGCCCAGCCATCGGCAGAAAGGGGCCTTTCAATCGATCGATCAAGTGGTCGGGCAACAGACCATCTCGACGATCCCCGACGGAAGTATCGTCCGGCAG
>CAZDHN010000887.1:0-2134 GCA_964505115.1 uncultured Planctomycetaceae bacterium | reverse complement strand
TGAGCATCCGTGGCCGCATCGCTGTTGCCATCGGCTGTCTCGGCCGTCACCTTGGGGTAGTATTCCATAAGTCCCGAGCCGGTGTCCTGAAAAATAAGCGTGGAGCCGGAATCGACTCCGTACGAAAAGTGGTCGTCGTGCGGCGATCCCACTATCGCGACGACGTCCGTGTTATCGCTTGCGCCACCAACTTCGACGCCGGTTTCGATGCCGACGGAGTACCCGAAATGGTCGCCATCGTAAGCGTCGCTGTCGTTAATCGGCCCGTTGGGCGACACGCTGCTACCGTTGAACACGAAGGTGTACGCGCTGCCCCCGTCAGTAACATTGTCTCCGTAGCCGTTAAGAAAATCGTTGTAAGGCGCCCCAACGATGAAGGTGTTGCCGCTTACCGCGACGGAAGTGCCGAACCCGTCTCCGTCGCCGCCAGTGGCATCGAACAACGGGCCGCCAACTTGGCCCCAACTGGAACTGGCATACTGAAAGACGTACGCCGCGCCGGGTCTGTCAAAAGTACCGCCAGGATCATCATCCGGATGGCGACCAGGTGCCCCGACGATTGCCAAGTTGCCGTCAATAGCGACCGAGTAGCCGAACAAATCTCCCGCGGTAGGGCCGGTGGCCGTCAACGCGCTCGGCCCACTCGAACTGACGTCTTGGAAGATGTACGCGGCGCCTGGACCGGCCCCGTTCCCGGGAGCCCCGACGACCGCCGTGCTGCCGCTGATTGAAACCGACGTTCCGAAATAGTCATTGGCCACGGGACCACTCAGCTTTCTTGTTTCTCCCCACGCCGAACTGACTCGCTCAAAGACGTAAGCCGCTCCCGCATCGGTTGGGCCGCCGGACACGTCGGCTTGAAACGCTCCGATGATTGCCGTTTTGAAGCTGATGGAAAGCGCGTTGCCGAACTGGTCGCCGGCGACCCCGTCGCTGGCAGTCAGCTTGTAATCGTTTGGCACCCAAGTCTTGGGGTTGGAGGTGTCATCGAACTCGAAGACATAGGCAGCGCCCTCGGCCGCGTCCTCGCCGGGCGCTCCCGCGAAAACGACATGGCCATCGATCGCAACCGACTCGCCGAAGCGATCATTAGCCTCGCCGACGGCTGGCATGGTTGGCAGCAGTTTTCTCTGATCGGTCCAATCCGCGGCACCGGCCAAGGCGGTGAAGCCGATCGTTGTCAGAAGAACCGCAGACACTCGGCCGGCGGTTAGCGAATTGCGCGATAGGGCGTGAAGGGGGAATCTCAAACAGTTCCGTAGCGATTGAGCCATCGTGCTAACTCCCACAATGTTCCGGTTGTGTGACTCGTGATGTAGCTCGGCAGGCGGAGCTGTTCTCTGGCGTTGCCTTCTTTTGGCCAGGCAATCTTGCTAGCGCAACTCCTACGATCCTCAATGATTAACGCTAATTCTAATTGTGCGCGAACGGGTTGTCAATGACCCCACCCGACTTCCAGGGCAATATTTTCTTATTTTTCCACCGGGGGGAGCGGCCCTCTTTTTGCGTCCACTGCCCCTCCGGGGAGTGGTTGCCGCATGCGCGTGGAGCTCGGTCCCGCCGCCGCAGTGAGACCGGAAGGGGCCGGCAAGATGGGGAGTTGGCGTCCGCATGCCAGCCTGCCAGACGCCGCCCGACCGCGATATTTCCCTTACATACAAAGCAAAACAGCCCCCGCGCCGCCGGGCGCTAAGGCTGTTGTGTCTCTGGTTTTCTAGCAACGGGCGCTAGGCCGGTTAGGCTCTCCTGTTGCGGTGTCTCCGCCGGCCGAACAGGCAGAGTGCGCCAAGCGCAATCAGAGCCAGGGTGGAAGGCTCGGGAATTATGGGGGTGATTTCGCCTTCCGTAATCTTGAAGCCTTCCCAAAGACCGTAATCTTTACACGGCGGGACTTCGAGGGGTTTATGCGGGTCCATGATGAATATCTGCCGGTTTGTGTAGGTCACCTGATAATTGGTGCCATCGCCGCCATAGCGGTAATAGTCCGGCATTTCCACCGTGCCCCTGAATTCACCGGCAAGATTGTGCACGTATGCTTTTTCCTTGCCGTACTCGGACCAGAAAGTGATCAACCAGTCGCAAGCCGGGTCGAAGCCGATGATGTAGCAGACCTTGCGGATAACGAAGCGCCGGT
>CAZDHN010000886.1:0-2144 GCA_964505115.1 uncultured Planctomycetaceae bacterium | reverse complement strand
CGCCCTGGTTGCCCATGTCGCCGTTGCCCGTGTCCCAGAACCAGTGCCAGTTGTAGTGGACCAGATTGTCGTGATAGGGCTGCATTGGCGCCGGGCCGAGCCAGAGGTTGAAATCCAGTTCCTCGGGCGGCTCGGCGACCGGCTTGAAGCCGATGCTCCAGCGCGGCTTGCAGCAGTAGCCCTTGGCCACCAACAGCTTGCCGTACTTGCCGCTTCGGGCCACCGCCACTTCCGCGGCGGTGCCGCTGCTTGACCGGCTCTGGCTACCGTGCTGCACGATTCGCTTATACTTACGAGCCGCTTCAACGCATTTGCGCCCCTCGAACACATTGTGGCTGCACGGCTTCTCGACGTAGACGTCCTTGCCCGCCTGGCAGGCCCAAACGGCAAGTAGCGAGTGCCAGTGATTGGTCGAGGCGATGGAGATCGCATCGAGGTCCTTGTCCTCCAGCGCTTCGCGGATGTCCTGGAAGCATTTTGGCGTGTTGCCGTTGGCCTTCTTCACCTTCTCGGTCCGCGACTTAAACAGCCGGCTGTCGGGGTCGATCAGGTGCGATACCTGCACCTTGTCCATGCCGAAATAGGCCTTCATGTGCGATTGGCCCCGACCGTGGATCCCGGCCACGCCCACGCGGATCGTGTCGTTGGCGCCGATCACCCGACCGGAAGCCTTTGTTCCGGAAATGGCAAAAGTCGCTCCGACGCCGGCGGCGGCAGTGCGCTTCAGAAAGCTACGTCGCGTTTGCTGGGACATGAATTGCTCCTTCTTCTCTTGAGTGGGCTTGTGCCGTGTGGGTTGTCCGGGGTAAGTGTCCGGCCGATGGTGTCCGGTTTTGCGGGCACTCGACGGGCAAGTATGGCAGGGGGTCTATTTCGACCCTGTAAAGACCCCTTCATTGAAACACAGCCGATGCCGCCTGTCCATAGCGTTACCGAGAATAAGGGTGGTAGGCCGGCCCCCCCAACGCATGGCAGCCGCCCAACTGTACGCTATAGTGTCGATAGAGAGTTGCGATAGAGAGTTGCGCAAAAATCCGGGCAAGGAAAACAGGGGGAAGCGTGATGCGTGTTCCAACGACCATAATCGCCGTGCTGCTATGTCTGCTGGGATTGGCCCTTTCGACCGCCGCCAGTTCCAGTGAAACCAGTGCCGAGGAAATCCGCATTGTGGTCCGCGAGAGCCGCGACCCGCAGCCCAGAGCCATACCGCTGAAGTTCAAGCTCGATACGGCCAAGTGGGAGGATGGATACCTGCACATCTGGGGACAGATCAATAACCCAACCGACCACGACTACGACTTCGTCGAAGTGCTATTCGTGGCCATCGACCGCGGCCGGAAGGTCCTGGGCCGGACCGAGGCCTATTGCGATCCGCAAACGCTCACCCGAGGCACGATGGGCTACGTTACCGACGAGACAATCGACACCCAAGGCCACGAACCGGCCGTGCTCGAATATCGAGTGATCGGGTTCCAGGCCTCGCGGCATTGAGGCATGAGCCGTGAGCTTTGAGCGATGAGCCGTGAGCTTTGAGCCGTGAGCTTTGAGCGATGAACAAGACTCTCGTTACGATGCTTTGCGTCGTAACGCACGGTCGACCGCTTTGCGGTCCCGCGGCGGTGCAACCTGTAGCACTCCCACCGACGCGGAAGCGTCGGCACACACCGTTCCCACGCAAAGCATGGGAACGAGGTTCGTTCTTCCTTGGCTCCGCTGGCCAGAGGCGTGCCGCGTACGGCCGCCGCCTCCTCGCTGGTGTAGACCGCCTCGTGCCGCGGCACGTCGAACTCGACGCCGTGCCGCGTAAGCAGGCTCTGGACCCGATCGAATACCGTTTCGGACATCCCTACTTCTATTCGGCTACTTTGCCGGTGGCGGCCCATTCCACGGCCCGAGCGATAATCCGCTCGATGTTCGGATCGTTGATGATCTTCTGGTCGTGACCGAAGGCGTTGTGGACCGAGCGGCCCTTGCCGTAGTCGCGGGTGAAGACCAGCGGTTCGACGCCCTTGCTCCAGTCGGAGTCGGCCTCGACAAGGACTTCGATCGGGCCGTCGCCTTGCAGTTTGGCATACAACTCATCGTCGGCTTTGAAGTCCTTCATGCCCTTGGTAATCGGATGGTCCTTGCCCACGACTCGGACG
>CAZDHN010000885.1:0-2163 GCA_964505115.1 uncultured Planctomycetaceae bacterium | reverse complement strand
AGGGGCGAGGGGGCCGAGCCGCGGCGTCCCCGCCGCGGTTTACGCCGCCGCGCCCTCGGTCATTGGCCATGCAAGGGTCAATAGTATCGGCGTCGTTGGGTGGAACGTTGTCGGGCACCGGCGCGCCCAGCCATCAGTTTTGGGCTGCTCAACAAACGGCAGTTGGGCAGGGGGCTCGCGACTACTGTTTCTTCGACACGGCCATGACGCTGTAGTTTCTAGGAAACTGCGACTGCACGCGATAAGTAGCTCCAGCCTTCGGCTTCCGGCCGCCCCCGGCTGCGAGGATGATCATGCGCGTGTCGGGAGAGTCCTCGAACTCGACGACGCCCGGATTGGTTTTGCCCTTCAGATCACCGGTGTGCCAGCCGAAGAAGTAGCCGTCGCCCACCAGAGCGGTCCCTTGGACCGGCTCGAATGAAATAGCCGTAAGCCGAATGTTGAACCAGGGTTGCGGAGTTGTGACAGCGAGCAAAGCGATAGTGATTACATGGAAACGACGAAACCGAGCCACGGATGAAACACGGATCAAACACGGATAGGGAGAACGTTACCGTTGGCGATGTATCGGGTTGGAACAGAAGATAACGAAGGCAACGAAGAAGGAAGAACGCCAGTGTTTTCCGGGGGAACACTAATCTTCGCTGATTGGCACTTATGGCTAATTCAACGGTATTGGCGCTTGCCCGCCGGCTAAACCGCGCGTCCCACCGCACTGGTGAGAAATGCGGTCTGCCGGCTTGTCCAGCAGTGTATTGGCGGCGGCCGTGCTTTGCACTGCTGGACAAGCCGGCAGTGGCACCCAACGCGGCCTACGGCTTGGGTATGTCGAAGGTGGGCGTTTGCTTGCCAGCGCCGGGTTGAATGGTGATTTCCAGGCCGCTGGTTTGCGGACTTTGGAATTTTTCGGGCACATAGCTCTTGCCCGGTAGGTTGGTCTCCATGCTGGGCGGGACCTCCCAACACTCGACGCCCACCTTGTACATTCCCGGGACCAGCCCATCGCCTTCGCGGAAACTGGTGACGGTGAAGTTGCCGTCCGTGTCGAAATGAGCCGGTGCGGGCCGGGAGGGCATGCCTTCGGCCGGCTTGACCGGCGTGAAGTAGAGCACGCCCGGCTTGGGCCAGGGGCCGCCGCCCAAGGTCACCTTGCCCTTCACCGAAACCACTTCCGGACCATCTTGCCCGCAGCCGAAAAGCAACGGGCAGCAGGCGACCAGTAGCAGGCAGCCGAGCGCGGTCGCCGTGTTAAGCCGCGTTGGTGTCAATCTTGACTTGCGGAAATCCGTTCTGCCGAGAAGTGTGTGCATGTTTGGGTCCTCGTTAAGGCACGGAAGCGACCTCGCGGCCGTCGCGCGTGCCCAGGTTGTTGTAGAGCCGATAGTCGATCGACTCGGGAAAGAAATGAACGCTTCCGTGGCCCATGGCGAAGTTGGCTCCGCCGGGGTGCATGCTCTTGTACCCGCGGGTTCGTGACCAGGCGTGCGGCGGGTCGTCGGCGCCCTCCATCGTATTGAGCGGAATGCCGGTGCCCGATACGTTGAAGTTCGACGTGTAAGCACCCATGAACCAGCAGTGCCTGGGCAGCGTCTCGCCCGCCATCAGCGTGTTGCTGGTCCCGTCCTCGATGTCTATGAGCCGGATCCGCGATGTGTGCCGGCCCTGGGCGTAGCGATCGGTGAAGACGGGGTTCGACGCGGCCGGGTCGCTCGGGCAGATGAACGCGCCCACGTACTCCGTAACCACCGTCGCGTTGACTGGGTCGCCCATGTACCGGCTGAAGTCGAACCGATCGTAAATCGTCTGCTTCTCCAGAAACGGCAGCAACAGCGCGCACCACGTTCCACCCGGCGCGAAATAGCCGTAAGTGGCCGTCGGGTCCGGGTTCTCGTAGCCGGCGGCGTAGCGCAGCACGCCGTTTTGCGCATGGTAGTTGTGCATTGCCAGACCGATCTGCTTGAGGTGGTTGGTACACTGCGCTTGGCGGGCCGCCTCTCGGGCGGCCTGCACGGCCGGCAAAAGCAGCGAGATCAAGATGCCGATGATCGTGATCACCACCAGGAGTTCAACCAGCGTGAACCCGCGCCGCCAACCTCGCTTAAAGTCCGGAACCGGTCGAGGCCCACGACGCCGGTCATTATAGCTGAATGCTTCGTTGCACTC
>CAZDHN010000884.1:0-2175 GCA_964505115.1 uncultured Planctomycetaceae bacterium | reverse complement strand
CGGATCATCTCCGGTTTGTCGGTATAGGTGGGCACGATCAGGTTGGTTACCTCGAACCAGACGCCCTCGCGCTTGAGCGTTAACAGCGTGTCGAGGATCGGCTGAAGTTTACCCGAGTTGAGCTGCTGGTAGATGTCGTCGTCGAAGCCTTTTAGGTCGACGTTGGCCGCGTCGAGCACCTTGCATAGCTCCACGAGCGGTTGCTCCTGGATGAACCCGCAAGTTACCCAAACGTTCTTAATCTTCCGTTTTCGGGCGAGCCGGGCCGTGTCGAGCATGTACTCGTACCAGACGGTCGGCTCGGAATAGGTGTAGGCGATCGAAGGGCAATCGAAGTAGTTGGCCAGTTCGACGACATTCTCTGGGAACATGCTCAGCCGGTCGATGTCGGCCCGGTCAAGCGAGTGCAGATGACGCGTATCGAGCACGAGCGGCTCGCCGCGCGGGTCCTTTGTTTCTTCCGGCTTGCGTTGCGAGATATCCCAGTTCTGGCAGTTCAGGCAGCGGAACCCGCATCCGGACGTGGCAATCGAGAACACGCCCGAGGTGGGGAGGAAATGGAACAGCGGCTTCTTCTCAATCGGGTCGACGTGGAACGAGCACGGATTGCCGTACGCCATCGTATACAGCTTGCCCTCCTTGTGGACCCGATTTCGACATCGGCCACGGTCTTCGGGCTCCAGGGCGCATTCGTTTGGGCATAGCTTGCATTGGATGTTGCGGCCCAGCTTCAGATAGTGTTTGGCCTCCCGGACCCAGCCTCGCTGCTTCCATAGCTCCCAGAGCTTCCGCTTGGGCGCATCGCCCTTGAAGACGGCGGCGGTAACCACCGATTCCGCGCGGCGCAAGGCGTATTGGACGGCCGCGGCGGCGGCGCCCGATCCGGCCAACCCAACCAGGCCCAGTTTCAGCAGGCTCCGCCGCGAGTTGGTCGCGTCGGGCGAAGTCGGCTCGCCGGACTCTGCCGGGCTCACTTCTTGTTGCGTTTTTTGATCCATCCCCATCTCCACATGGCGAAGTATACGGTAGTCGAGGCGTGAAGGCCAAAGGTGACGATCAGCGGCCAGTCGAATATCTGGTGGATCAGCAGTGCCGTTTGCAGATCGATCAGCCGGCTGAAGCCGAAATGGCCGCACAGCGCGAACCCGGTTGCCAGGTAGACGAGCATCAGCGGCAGCAGCACCCAGCCACTCAGCCGGGCCAGCTTCAGCAGGTAGTAGTTGAGGTTTCGCTTCGGCATGTATTCATCGTTCCCGGCCGCTAAGTGTTGAATCGCCCTATTACTAGGATTACGGCGGCGCTGAGCAGATTCAACCCCGCCGCCAGCATACAGACGGCAACCACCCCCAGTACGGGTATCAGTAGCGTGCTGACCAACAGCGCCCCCAGCGCGGCGCCCAGGTAGTCGGCAGTGTAGAGCCGGGCGGCGGTTGCGGTGACGGCCTGGAAATCGACCTTGGCGGCCAAGGGAAACTCCATGCCGACCAGCACCGCCAACATAAACGCGGCCAGCGGGACGGCCACCTGGGCGGCAACCGCGGCCAGCGTTCCGCCCAAGTGTCCCAGGCCGATCAGAAGCAGCGGCGTGATGGCCGCATACAGGGCGACGGCCAGTTCCAGCCTGACCAGATCGGCCCGATTCCGCCCGGCCAACATCCGGTTCATCAACAGCGACCCGACCGCCAGCCCGAACATGAAGGCGGTTATAATCAACCCCAGCTTATGATAGACGCATCCATACAGTATTTGGAAGCCCACCAGCAGCACCACTTCCAGGGCCGAGGCGGCGAAGCCGGTGGTGAACAGGGCGAACGAAACCGGCCGAAACCGCAACAGACAAACGACCGCCAGCACCGCCAGGGCCCCGGCAAACAGGCCGTAGCGCACGCGGAACTGGCTGATCCAGTATCGCAGGTGGTAGTAGTAGAGGATCGGGCTGAAGTCGCGATTGATCGGCGCCGTCGGGTCGACCGCCCGACGTAGGTCGTCCATCCGGTCGGGCGCGAGCTGTGCCCGCAGGTAGCTATCCCTGACCAGCAGCGTGGAGATACCCTGGCGACGAATTGTCCGGCCGATGTCCGTATCGAGCGGCCCGTCCGAGGCCAGGAAGTATATCCGCCCGCCGGGGATCATCAGCACGTGATCGAACACGCTGGCGGCCGTTCGATGAGCGGC
>CAZDHN010000883.1:0-2186 GCA_964505115.1 uncultured Planctomycetaceae bacterium | reverse complement strand
GAAAGACCTCGCCAACAGTCGTCGCCCGGCCGCAACCTGGCTGTTCATTTGCCTCAAATTCCGCGACGATCCCGAGAAGGCGTTGCTCGAGTGGGGTAAGCTGGTCGAGCAGGAGCACACCACGCTGCGCCGATCGCCCACGCAGTCGCGACGAGAAGTTGTCGTCGCGCTGATCCGATACCAAATCAACTGGCTGTCGAAGTTGGGGCACAAAGAGCAATCGCTGGCCGTCATGCGAAAGCTGATCGACCTGGAGAAGGGCGATCCGGAGAGTCTGGCCGAGTTGGTCAAATGGCTGGCGGAGGAGAAGGCTTGGGTGTTGATAAGCGAGGTGGCCGCCCGATTCGCCAGCCGATTCGCCCGGGACCCCGATCTACTCTACTCGCTTGCCCAAGCTTACAAGGAACAAGGCAAGGGCGAATTGGCCGACGAGGCGGCCCAGCGCGCCTTGAAGCTTCACCCGGGCGCGGGTGCCGAGCAGTTGGTTGCCCACCTGATGACCGCCTACAACTTGCGTCAGCGGGGGCAGTTCAAATGGGCCGAGCGGGAGTATCGCCACGTAATCGCCACGGGGGCGGCGGGCAACAACTACACTGTTACGGCCCACTACGGCTTGTCGGAGATGTTCCACGATCAGGGCAAGGATCTACCGGCGGCCCAAGCGCTGGAAGCGATGGTCAATAACGTCGAGAAGAACAAGATCGTCAAGCCGGAATTCGCCAACCGCAAGCTGGACGAGGTCCGCGCCAGGATGGAATTCTTCTTCGCCTGTCATTGGCGTGAACAGGGAGATTCCGTCAAGCAGAAAGAGCATCTGGACAAAGCGTTCCAAGTCGATCCGGGCGACATCGACGTGCTGATCGCCTACTACCGGCTGCCCAACCTCGAGCCCGAATTCCGCAAGAAGATCATCGATCAGATAAAGAAGACGGCCGCCGGCGAACAATCGCAAATTGCCGATACGCCCGACGAATCGACACCCTACAACCAGTATGCCTGGCTGATCGCCAACACCGAAGGTGATATCGACGTGGCGATATTCTGCTCGAAGAAGTCGATTGAGTTGAAACCCGAATACGGCGGATACTACGACACGCTGGCCCACTGCTACTTCGCCAAAGGCGACTACGCCGCCGCTGTGAAGTATCAAGCCAAGGCGGCCGAAATGGAACCCCACTCCGGCCAGATTCGCAAGCAACTCGAACTCTTTCGCAAGAAACTCGGGGAGAAGGAGAAGGAAGCGGCGGCGAAGAAGGCCGCTAAGTAGAGGCGTCTTTGACAATTTGGGTGCCACTGCTGGCTTGCCCAGCAGTGTTTTGGCGGGGTTTATGCCTTGCACTGCTGGACAAGCCAGCAGTGGCACCCTTTTTCAACGGGGTGTTGGGTAATTCCTGTTTCCGATCTTGATACTCCAACTTCAGATGGCTGAACTGTTACCAATTGCGAAGTCGCAAACGGCGGACGAAACTCGCTCGGATAGGGCCGTCCGCTCGCATCATCGGTCCGTGTTGCTCTTGGCCATCGGCCTACTTGCGGCCGCGTTCGTGCTAAGAATCGCCGATTCGGGCCATGTGGAACTGCCGCTTCTGAGTATTGAAATGCCCGCCCTCTGCGCTTGGCAACAGTTGTTCGGGGTCAACTGCCCGTTCTGCGGGCTGACCCGCTGCTTCGTTTCGGCGGCACACGGGCAATTCGCCAGGGCCTGGCAGTTTCATCCGCTCGGCCTGATTCTGTTTTTCGCCGTTGTTGCCCAACTACCCTATCGGGTCATCCGGCTGCGACGCCGGTCGCCAAAACAATCGCAAACAAGGCCGTAAGAGTAACGAAAACTCATTGTCTCGATAACGGAACAGCTAGCATGCAGACGCAAATCGTCAATGGAATCGAGTTGGCAGTTCTCGACCGGGATAGCGGCCCGGCCGTCGTGTTGGTTCACGGCTTCCCCTTGGATCACACGATGTGGGACGCCCAAATCGACCCGCTCGCCGAAAACCATCGCCCGATCGTCCCCGACCTGCGCGGCTTCGGAAACAGCGGCGTTACCGAGGGCGTGGTAACCATGGAGCGGTTTGCCGACGATTTGGCCGGCATGCTCGACGCTTTGAACGTTTCCGAGCCGGTCGTGCTTTGCAGGCTGTCGATGGGTGGATACATCGTGTTTCAGTTCTGGCGGAAGTACCCGGCCC
>CAZDHN010000882.1:0-2200 GCA_964505115.1 uncultured Planctomycetaceae bacterium | reverse complement strand
ATCGCGAACCCGTGCTAAAGCACGGGCCTAATACCGCCTTCGGCGGAAAAGGCCGGTGAACCGGCCTGAAAAGCGACGAATGCAGCCACGAAAATTCTCGAAGAACCATCACGGCTTTCCGGCGATCATGGCTTCGAGAACGGCGCGGAGGCCGGCCGTGTGGCGTTGTTGGTAGTCCTTAAGCAGCGGGCGATCGGTTCGATCGACGACGCATTTCGCCCGAGCCTCGGTCTCGCGCGAGGAAATCTCCAAATCAAATGCCGGTACGTGCAATTCGCGGTAGCACCATGCGGGCAGGCTGCCGGCCGAGGTCCCCAGGCGAAAGACGCCGCCGGCCGGATTCGAGCTGTCCATGCCGAGGCAGTACGCGACGGCAAAATCCAAGCACTTCTTTCGGTAGGCATCGTCCTTGGCGGCGCATTTCGGACCGAGACAGCTAGCCCGTATTTCTCACCAACATCGTCACGAGAGGTCGTAAGTTCTGTCGTGGCAAGGAGTGCAAGCGATTCATCCGCGGGCGTATTGGTGAATACGTTGAGGATGAATCGTGCCGCACGACGCAGCCACGGCTGGACTTCCGTCCTCGCAGTAGATGGCTGGTGAGAAATGCGGGCTAGAGCCGCAGATGCTGGCCAGGCAATGGAAAGAGTAGACCGCTTCGACCGAATTGGCGCGAAGGAACTCGATCACCGCGCGAGTCTCCGGTTCACTGGCCGGGGCCGGCCCGCGGTAGGTCATCGAAGTGAATTTGCGCTTGTTGGCCGCCTTCAGCGGTCCCTGACAAATCAACTCGGCATCGTGGTAAGAAAGGCCGTCAAAATACTCCGCGTAGTCCTGGCCGAAGGTAAAGCCGGGCTCCTCGCGCCGGTAAACCCGTATTGTTCGGAAACGGTCCGGCCCGCTCTTGCTCTGAAACGCGGGCGTCGATTTGTAGACGCTCAGGCGGACTTTGCCGTCGAGCACTTTGGCGCGTAAGCTACTCACACCCTTGCGGGCCGATGCTCCGGCAGCAGCCGACGCCGTTTCGCATAGTGCGCCGCTTGTGCCAATTGCAAGCGCGGCGGCCGGTCCGCATGTCTTCAGGAATTCCCGACGAGATCGCTTTTGCATCATGAGTTACCCGGTAAATTGCCTGAAGCTCCCGGCAGACGCTTGACGCCGGCGGACCCGCCGTTTCCAATAATGTGTGCGCCATCCCCTTCGAGACGCTTGTCGAGATCGGCTTGGAGTTGAAAGAGCGGAGTCCCTTTGCCAACACCATTGTCGTCAGCATTGCCAACGGCTACAACGGATACTTGCCGCCACCGAATCAGCACAAGGACCCTTCCCAATGAACAATATCACAAGACGCACTCTGGCGGCCTTAATCGCCGCACTGCTACTGGCTCCACTGACCGCGCTTTCCGCCGCCGAGGCCCGGCGGCCAAATATCCTGTTCGCCTTTGCCGACGACTGGGGCCGTTACGCCAGCGCCTACATGCGGTCGGCCGAGCGGGGCACGCCCAACGACGTGATCCGCACGCCGAACTTCGATCGCGTGGTTCGGGAAGGCGTGCTCTTCGAGAATGCCTTTGTTACCGCGCCCTCGTGTACGCCCTGCCGCAGCTCGCTTCTGTCGGGCCAATACTTCTGGCGGACCGGCCGGGGCGCCATCCTCCAGGGCGCCATTTGGGACCCCGAAATCCCATCCTATCCGCTGCTGCTGCACGCGGCGGGCTACCACATCGGTCAGACTTACAAGGTCTGGAGTCCCGGCAGGCCCGTCGACGCGCCCTACGGCGGAAACAAGTTCGCCTACGAAAAGTCCGGCCGACGCTTCAACCAGTTCTCGCAAAACGTGACGAAAATGGTGGGCCAGGGCATGAGCATCAAGGCCGCCAAGCAGGTGCTATACGACGAAGTGCGGGGAAACTTCGAGGACTTTCTCACCGACCGCAAGCCGGGCCAGCCCTTCTGCTACTGGTTCGGACCGACCAACACGCACCGCAAGTGGACCAAAGGCTCGGGCAAAACTCTCTGGGGCATCGATCCGGACGGGCTGAAAGGCAAGATGCCCAAGTTCCTACCCGACGTGCACGAGATCCGACAGGATATGGCCGACTACCTGGGCGAGGCTCAGGCCTTCGACGCCGCCTTGGGCCTGTTCTTGGCAAAGCTGGAAGCGATGGGCGAGTTGGACAACACGCTGATCGTCGTCAGC
>CAZDHN010000881.1:0-2221 GCA_964505115.1 uncultured Planctomycetaceae bacterium | reverse complement strand
GCCATGATCCGCCCGTGCATGGCCAGAATCTCCTCCATGTCGACACCGTCGGGCAGGCCGACCGGCTCGACTTGCGCGCCGTGTTCCTTGAGTTTTGCCAGCGCTGCTTTGGTTGCCTGGCGGACCGCCTGGTCGGCTTCTTCCATGAAGAACTGCTCGACAAGCCCCAGCCGGGGCCCGCTGATGGTTTCCGGCGGCTCGGGCGGCGGTTGATCGGCCGCGAGTCCAAGTTGCGGGGGATAGGGCAGGTAGGGAAGCAGCAGTTCCAGATCTTCGACGGTTCGGGTCATGGGGCCCGGCTGATCCAGGTGGTAGCTGACCGGCACGATCCCACGGCAGTCGACCCGGCCGAAGGTCGGTCGGCAGGTGGAGATGCCGCAATACGAGGCCGGCCGGACCAGCGAACCACCGGTTTGCGTACCGATCGCTCCCAGGCACATCCCCAACACCACCGCCACGGCCGAGCCGCTGCTGGAACCGCCCGGCGTGTGCCGCAGTTCGGGATCCCAGGGGTTTCGGGTGGGTGAGGGGTCGAAGCAGGCGAATTCGACGGTTACCGTCTTGCCGACGATGACCGCCCCGGCCCGACGCAGCGAGGCGACCAACGGCGCGTCGGCCTTGGCAATGGCGTCCAGCCGTAGTGGCGATCCGGCGGTTGTCGCCATCCGCTGTACATCGACAATATCCTTAATTCCCAGCGGAATTCCGTGCAGCGGCCCACGATACCGGCCCTCGGCCAGCTCGCGTTCCATCTCTTGGGCCGTTTGCAGGGCACCCTGCCGGTCGACCGTAACCCAGGCCGATACTTGCTCTTCGTACTGCTCGATCCGCTCCAGACACTGCTGGAGTAGCTTGGTCGGTTTCAGCTGGCCGGCCTCGATTTGCCGGGCAGCCTCCGTGATGGTCGGTAGTTGCGTCATCGTTTACTCGTTCTGTTTCTTCTATGTACCGGTTCTTCGCCGCCCGAAGCTCGGGTAAGATGGTTCTGTGGTAGCTGGATTCGCAAGAATTCAGCAGTGACACGAAGAACCGAATTCTTGCGAATCCGGCTACCAGCAACCAAAGTCTTACACAGTTTGTACTATGGAGACCCGGATTTGTCCAACGTCGACTCATTATCATCCCGCTGGCACGAATTGGCCGCTAGGGTGCTGGACGGCCACAAGCTGACCGCCGAGGAGGGCCTAGCGATTCTTAGTTCAGAGGATCACGAGTTGCTCGACCTGTTGGCGGCCGCCTATCGGGTGCGGCGTCGTTGGTGCGGCGATCAGGTGCATTTGAACTTCCTGATAAACGCCAAAAGCGGCATGTGTAGCGAGGATTGCGGCTACTGCTCACAATCCAAGATTTCCCGTGCCGACATCCCCCAATACAACCTGCTCCAGGCCGAGCAACTGCTCGACGGTGCCCGGCTCGCCCGGGAGCGAAAGGCCAGGACCTACTGCATCGTAACTTCCGGCCGGCAACCGAGCGAGCGCGACTTGGAAATCATCACCCAGGTTGTCCCACAAATCAAATCGGCTTACAAACTGAACGTTTGCGTCTCGCCGGGCCTAATCACGGCGGAGCAGGCTCTTCGGCTGAAGCAGTGCGGCGTGGATCGGGTGAACCATAACCTCAACACAAGCCAGAGTTTCTACCCGCGGATCTGCACCACGCACGCCTACCAGGACCGGCTCGATACGCTCCGCGCGGTTCGGCAGGCCGGGCTGGAAATTTGCTCCGGCGGCATTGTGGGACTCGGCGAGGAGAAGGAGGACGTGGTCGAGCTTGCGCTGCGGCTGAGTGAATTGGCGGTGGACGTCATCCCGATCAACTTTCTGATCCCGATCAAAGGCACGTCGCTGGAAGACGCCGACCGGCCCGATCCGCGCTATTGCCTGAAGGTCCTCGCGATGGCGCGGATGGCCAACCCGAAGTGCGAGCTGCGAATTGCCGGTGGGCGAGAGTTGAACCTCGGCAGCCTGCAACCGTTGGGGCTCTATCCGGCCAACGGGATATTCGTCGGCGACTACCTGACCACCGAAGGCCAGCCGGCCAACGAAGACTACCGCATGATCGAAGATCTCGGGTTCGAGGTTGTAGTGGACGGGACACATTAGAGGCCAACACATTTAACCCAAAGTGCAAGCGCGAGACATCATGGCTGACAAAAGGGGCCAGGGGCCAGGGGCGAGTGAACCACCGTCCACCGAGGGCTTTTCTCGCCCCTGGTCCCTGG
>CAZDHN010000880.1:0-2242 GCA_964505115.1 uncultured Planctomycetaceae bacterium | reverse complement strand
AAGAAAACAAACAGGCCGGACCAGCCTTTGAGGCCGGTCCGGCCGTGTGTTAACCGCGCGGGCGGATTCTGGAGGAATTGCCGCGCGGGGATTTGGTTTTTCAGCGAGTTAGAAACGCGAGTTAGAAACGCGAGTTAGAAACGCGAGTTAGAAACGCAGTTCGGCTCGGGCGGTCAGGCCGTCGAAGGTGAGCGTGTCGCCCAGCCCGACGAAGTTGTTCCGCTGGACCGACTTGATCCACTCGTCGGTCTTGACGACGTTGAACCAGCCGCTGACCATGTATCCGGCCGACAGCCGCCAATGTTCACAAGGGCTGATCCAGCCGACCCCAACTTCCAAATCGAGTATCGTCACAAGCCGGCCGGCTCGCCAGCCGGTGTCGACGATTCTGGTACCAATCAGGTTGTCCTGGGTGTAAGTCGAGCGAAACTCACCGCCGACAAAACTGGCCGTACTTTTACCGTAAACCGTCCAGGCACCGTTGCGGCTGTATCGCTCGCCTTCCAGGCCGACACGGATGCCTCCGCCATCGAAGTTCGACACGGTGTTGACCGTCTCGACGTTGTTCGTGGCGAACTGAGCCCTGAAATCCTGCCGCAAGCCGGCGTATCGGGCTCCCACAAGATAATTCAGGATGTATCGCTCGCCGGAAGAAAACATGCCGCGATATTCGGCATCGGCCAATTCGAAATCCAGCCCGTACGTGGCCGATGCGCGAAGGAACGCAGTGGCTGCCGACGCGCTGCCGGGGTGCGAAACGAGTGAAGCGATCACATTTGGCGCGACGGTGGAGGTTGCGTGCGTTGTCTGGCTCTCGAATCGCGTGTAGGCCGCGCCTATGCTGGTACACTCGTCCAGCGCCCGGCCTATTCCTACCTTGAACGCCGGCGTGTAGTTCGGATCGACCAAGGCGATGGGCGCCGTCTGAATCGGTATGCCGGGCGGCGGCAGGACCGCTCCGTTAATGGTGGCCGCGTAGGCAACCTCGGCGTTGCGTGGCCGCAGGAAGAGGAATTCGCCATACACCTGCCAGACCGGACCGCAGCCCACATCGCAACTGCCACTATCGGGAATTGCTTCGATTGCGCCCTGCTGCCGCGGCTGCGGCTGCTGCATTGCGACCTGATTAATGTACGACTGCGGCACATATGCGGGCCGGCCATACATTTGCGACGCCAAGCCCGGCGGAACCTGGCCCGGGTAAGCGGCGGGCGGCTGCCCGTACGCTGCAGCGCCCGGATACGCCTGCTGTTGTGCGCTGGCCGGCGATCCGAAGGCCAGGCAGACTAATGCGAACAGCGCAAGAAATACGACACTCTTTGTCTTCATGGTCCCCCCCTAAGAAAAGACGGTCATGCCAAGGGTTTGTGTGGCAGCTCCGCTAAGCTTTACGGGCTGTAACGGTAGTATCGCCGCAACCCCCCAAGAAGACTGAAGAAAATCCGGACAAGCCGCAAGGTTTCCGTAGGGCACCCAAGCTACGGAGATACCCCAGGCTAAAGCAGTGGGGAAGCAGGGGACGACGAGAACTCGTCTTTGCGTCTTTTCGTGAGAATCTACCGGCGTTACGAAATCCCTTTGAAGAAATCATCAAGGCCCTGGTCGGTTTCCGGCTGGCTTTTGTCCTCGTCGGCCTGATCACCGATGAGGAAATCCGGCAGTCCTCCAGCAGTTTCCCTCTCGGCAGCCGGTGCCTGGGGCGCCGGCGCCTCCGCGGCAGGTGGCCCGACCGCTTCCGGCTCTTCCTTTTCCGACTCCTCTTCCAGATCCTCCTCCGGCTCTGCTTTCGGCTGCTTGGACTTGCGCTTACCGAACGGCCACCAGCGACGCTTCTTTGCTACGGCGTCTTCCTCCTCTTCCTCTTCCTCTTCTTCACTCAATTCTTCGTCGATGGGTGGCTGCTCGTCGTCCAACGTGAAAACCTCAAGCGGCTCCTCATCCACCACGTCGCCGGGCTCCAGTTCCGCCGGTTCCGCGGGTGCGGGAAACTCGACCTGAACCGTTTCCTCCACCGGTGCTTCCACCGCTTCCTCTACCGGCGCTTCCGCCACTTCCTCCACCGGTGCTTCCACCGGAGATTCTTCCGATGGCACCAAGGGGGCGTCGTCCTGCAAGTCAAACAGGACTGGTGGTTCCGCCTCATCCTCGGCCGGCTGATCGGCAACAGGATCCTCGGTGGGCTGCTCGACGGGTGACTCGACGGGTTCCTCCACGGGTGCCTCGACGGGTGCCTCGACGGGTG
>CAZDHN010000879.1:0-2245 GCA_964505115.1 uncultured Planctomycetaceae bacterium | reverse complement strand
TGATTGCTCTAAGCTGTTAACGGCACACATCGTCGGAAACTCAATGATCTTTGGGAACCGTGAGGGAACGGTTATGACGGTATTGTGTAAAGTATCGACCTTCTTCGCTGTATGGCCGGGCAGGCCGACTGCGTACCGGCGCGCATACCGTGGTAAGTGTACGTTCCAATTTCCGCCGGGCGGCCCCCCAAATCGCTGATTCGGCGGAACACATTTGGCCGGCTGCCGGCCGGCACCGGCGCGAAGCGCGAGGGGCGCAGGAACACGTTTGTAGCTGGATTCGCAAGAATTCAGCAGGCGAGCGTAGATCCGTCTGAATTCTTGCGAATTCAGCTACCGCGGTGTCGGCGATCCATCGAGGTTCCGCAAACCCGTTCCTATACCTAAGCACGAGGCTCCGGCCCCTGTTTTCTTGCCCAATCTACGGGTATATTGGTCCTCAGCCACCAGGCACGCGGTATTACAAGGTTATGAGGCATCGATGGATTCCAATCAACACGAGAGAGACTACCAGCGGGTTGTCGACGAGATTGGCCCCGCTCGCTTCCTGGCGGATACGGACGTCGAGATTGTGCGAGCGCCGGCTTGCGACAGGCCGCCCCGGCATGTGCTGTTCGACTTCGACGGCACGCTGAGCCTGATCCGCGAAGGCTGGCCCGAGGTAATGGTGCCGATGATGGTCGAGATACTCGCGGCCACCGGCACGGACGAATCGGCCGAGCAGCTTCGCCAGATTGCCATGCGGTTCGTAATGGAGCTGACGGGCAAGCAGACGATCTACCAGATGATCCGCCTGGTCGAGGAGATCGGCCGCCGCGGCGGCGAGGCCGAGGATCCGGCCGTCTATAAGCAGATGTACCACGACCGGCTGATGGAGCGGATCGTCGGTCGGCGCGAAGCGCTCCGTTCCGGAGAAGTCCGGCCGGAAGAGATGCTGGTGCCTTATTCGCTCGACTTGCTCGAGGAGTTTCGCCGCCGGGAGGTAGCGATCTATCTGGCCAGCGGCACCGACGAGCAGTACGTTCGCGAGGAGGTTTCGCTGCTGGGGCTCGACCAGTACTTTGGTCGCCACGTCTACGGGGCCCGGGACGACTACAAGTCGTTTTCCAAGGCCAAGGTGATCGAGCGGATTCTGAGCGAGAACCACGTCGAGGGTGAGTTGCTACTCGGCTTCGGCGACGGCTACGTGGAGATTCAGGACGTGAAGTCGTTCGGCGGCACGGCGGTCGGCGTGGCCAGCAACGAATCGGCCCGCGACGGCAAGCCCGACCAGTGGAAACGCGACCGCCTGATCGGCGTCGGCGCCGACATCATCATCCCCGACTTCCACGACTGGCAAGCGTTGGTCGCACACCTTTGGGGCGAGAGCTAGGCCGCAAATCGCATTCCCGCTACCCGCGCCGGGCAAGCCCGGCCGCTAGATGCCACGCACTATCAACCATCAACTACCCACTATCAACTACCAACTGCAATGCCATTTCCACAATTTGATCGAAGCAAGTTGCGGCTTCAGCCGCTTGAACAACGCTGTCACGATGTCGATCGGTCGGTGCTCATGTACCCCGACGATACGCGAGAACCGTTCCAACACGAGGCGCTACCGCAAATCGCCCAGCGAGTCGTCGAGGGCGCGGCCGGCGGCCGATCGATCGTCTTCTGCATGGGCGCCCACGTGCTGCGAAAGGGTAACGGGCCGCTGTTGATCGACCTGATGGAGCGTGGCCTGGTTACGCACATCGCCCTGAACGGGGCGGGAGCCATACACGACTTCGAGATGGCAATGATCGGCAACACCTGCGAAAGCGTTGCCCGATATGTCCGCACCGGCGAGTTCGGACTTTGGAATGAGACGGGCCGGCTGAACGAGGCGGTCAAGATCGGCCATCGGGAAGGGATCGGCTTCGGAGAAGCGGTCGGCCGGATGATCGAAGAGGATGCTTTCCCCTATCGAGAAACCAGCGTGCTGGCGGCCGGTGTCAGGGCGGGCGTGCCGGTAACGATACACGTGGGCGTTGGGCTGGATATCGTTCACGAGCATCCGAATTGCGACGGTGCCGCCGTGGGCGCGACCTCGTACACCGATTTCCTCATCTTCACCCAAAACCTCGCGCGGCTCGAGGGCGGCGCGTTTCTTAACATCGGCACCGCCGTGATGGGGCCCGAGGTCTACCTGAAGGCCCTCACGATGGTGCGAAACGTGGCGAAACAAAACGGCCGGACGATTGGCGACTTCACCACGGCCGTG
>CAZDHN010000878.1:0-2250 GCA_964505115.1 uncultured Planctomycetaceae bacterium | reverse complement strand
ATGAAGTGAACCAGTTCCTGCTTGTTGCGGAAGTAGTTGTAAAGGCTCCCCTTGGAAATGCCGGCCCCCTCGGCCACGCGGTCCATGGTCATGCCTTCAAAGCCGTACTGGCCGAGCACCTTGATGGAAGCCTGGTAGATTCCATCTTTCATGGCCGAGGCCACCAGTTCCTTGCATTGCTCCACAAGCTCGGCCATGTGTCCATCTCCTGGTACTTGTAAGAACCAATCGGTTCCTTTGAATGTCTCATTCGTCACCGAAGTGACTCTTCAGTCAATTATTGTGACTATTTAGTCATGAGTCAAGCCCCAACTGGCGAAAAAAGATAGTGGCGTGGCGACTTTGTCGATTATTCCGGCAAGGGTAGTCACTGTAGGGGGTTGCGATGTGGAGATTCTTCGGGACAGGCAGAATATTCCGATTGTGACGAACAAAACTCAGGCGGCTTGGGTGAGAATCGGCTCGGGCCGCCGCTTCAGGATTAGCACTATGCCTTGCCCGTCTACCGAGACGCGTATGCCCCGGTCCGTGCGGTTGGATCGGCGGTCCGACGGCCTATCAGCCTTGCCGATTCTCCCGATTCCGGGGGCCCTTGTATTGTGTCTGACTCTCACGCTTGTGGTGGGCGGCTGCATGACCGGTCCACGCGAATGGCTCCGCAACGGGTTGAAGGTCGGTCCCAACTTCTGCGAGCCGCCCGCCCCGGTGGCCGAGGATTGGATCGACGGCGAGTCGGTCGAACTGCGACCAGCCGCCGCCGACTATGGCTGCTGGTGGGCCGCGTTCAACGACGCCACGCTCAACGAGCTCGTGCGGGAGGCTTACCGACAGAATCTGCCGCTGAAAATAGCCGGAATGCGTATTCTCGAAGCGCGTGCCCAGCTTGGCATTGCCAGCGGCCGCTTCTTTCCGCAACAGCAGCAGGCGATCGGATCGTTCCAGCGCCAAGCGCTCAGCGAGAATGCCTATCCGTTTGGCGAGTTTCCCCTGCCGAGATGGGACTTCGACAACTGGGGGGTTGGCTTCGACGCCGCCTGGGAGTTGGATTTCTGGGGACTCTTCCGCCGAGCGATCGAATCGGCCGATGCTAACCTAGACGCCCAGATTGCCAACTACGACGACGTTCTGGTTATCTTGCAGGGCGAAATCGCGGCAACCTATATCGAGGCGCGCACCCTGGAGCAGCGATTGCAGTTGGCCCGAGAGAACATCGCCATCCAGAAGAACACGCTTCGCATCAGCGAGGACCGGTTCGAGCAGGGAGTGGTGAGCGAACTGGACGTGCATCAGGCCAGGTCGAATCTGGCAATCACCGAGTCGATGATTCCGCTGCTCGAAGTGCAGCATCGCCACGCGCGGAACCGCCTCTGTACCTTGCTGGCAATGCCGCCGCACGACATGGACGCGCGGCTTGGCAATACGGGCAAGATCCCCGCCGCCTTGCCCGAGGTCGCCGTGGGAATACCCGCCGAACTGCTGGGACGTCGCCCGGATATCCGTCGAGCCGAACGCGAGGCGGCCGCGCAGTGTGCGATGATCGGCGTCGCCGAAAGCGAGCTCTACCCGCATATTGCGATCACCGGAACCATCGCCGTGGAGACGGAACGTCTCACTAACTTATTTGAATCGAAGAGCCTGGCCGGTTCGATCGGGCCGGGCTTCAAATGGAACATTTTGAACTACTGGCGGCTGCGCAACAACATTCGCGTACAGGACGCCCGATTCCGCCAGATCGTGCTCGGCTATCAGCAGACGGTTCTGGAAGCGAGTCGAGAGGTTGAAAACACAATTGTCGCCTACCTTCGCGAGCAAGACCGTGTTGCCTGTCTGGAAAGGAGTACCGCGGCCACGGCCAAGGCGGTTGAGTTGTCCAATCTCCAGTACGATCAGGGCATGATCAGCTTCCAACGAGTGCTCGACTCGCAACGGGTGCTGGTTCAGCAGCAGGAAAACCTGGCCCAGAGTCGCGGCAACGTATCGAGATACCTGGTGGCGGTCTACAAAGCGCTGGGGGGCGGTTGGCAGATGCGACTGCGGTCGGATGAAGAAGGCGAGATGCTCACGGAAGAAACGCTCACCGAAGAACTGTCGGTCCTGGACGAACAGGCTCCGGTCGAAGCGCCCGCCGCCGAGATGCCGCGGCCGGAAGCACCGATCGAAGCACCCTTTGATGAGTTGCCTCGGCCGGACGATAAGGCGAGCGGCCGGAAGTGACTTATCGGTAGCTGGATTCGCAAGAATTCAGCCGTG
>CAZDHN010000877.1:0-2260 GCA_964505115.1 uncultured Planctomycetaceae bacterium | reverse complement strand
GGAGTTTCCAGGCGTGCAGGTATTGCGACGAGGCCTCTTCGACCTCCGCCGAGGGGGCTTCCTGCTCGCTTTCCATGTCCATGTCCGGTTCCATACCCAGCGGTTCGTCCATTAGCCGTATCCTTACATCGATCGTGTTCGTCAAGTGAACGGTCGATTCTACCACGGCTCGATCGGATCGATCCACCGCCGCGACCTCGGCCGGGTGGGAAGCAAGCCCGAAAACCCTATATTCGCCGGGCATTCACGCATCCGGCGGGCACCCAGGTCGGTCGCCCACGAGCCGCCGCCGTGGGGAAAACCTGTCGATGCCGGGCCCCGAACCACGTCAAAACGAGCGCTGACGGGACTGCGGCCCTACTGCTTCACCGCCGGCTTGCTTCTTGATGCGTCGACTGACGGGACGATCTTGGCCTTTGTGGACTCGGAGGCCTGGTTGGTCAGGGCCGGACGTTGCGCGCCCACTATCCGCAACACGAACAATACCCGATACGTATCCGCTCGATCCGCTCCCGGCCCGTTGGCGATTTGGGAGTGTGGGATACGCTGCCGGTTGTCGCGCTCGGAATCGGGTTTCTGTTGCGCCATTCCGAATTGGGCCGGGCCGGCCTGCCCATCGGCGCTAACCGCTGGTGGTTCGGCGGCCAGCCGGCCTTCAGCCTTGGAGGGCTTATCGGCCGCAGCTTCCGACTCCACCGCAAGTTTGGATGGTGCCGCCGACTGCATAGCTTGGGAAGAGCGCGCCTGCATCGGCTGGCCCGGTGCTTGCGCCGGCATTTGCAGTCGCTGGGCGAATCCCCGCCGCACGTCGCCCTGCTTGGCCGCGTTGACGGGCTGGCTCCGCGGCTCGGCGGCCTTGGCTTTCCCGACAACGGGCCCGCTTGGGCGAACGGCCGGCCGGGAGGCGGCGGGCGACGCGGCGACCAGCGAACGGCCGCGACCGTAACGCATCAACGGTTGTTGGGACGGAACGCCCGGGTCGGGCTCGACCGAGACCGAGAGGAAGGTGTCCGGCTGAGCCGATAGCGCGGCCAAGGTGCCTTCGATCTGGCCTGGCGTGGCCTCGGCGTAGATCAAGTCCAGTTCACCCCCCGTCTGCCGCCTGTCGGCCGGCAGGTTTGCTTCGATCTGCTTCTGCTCTTGCTTGAATTGGTTCTTCGTTTCGACCGCCGTTTGGTCCAGCGAGATTTGCTGGCTGGTCAACACCCGATCGAACGCCTGATCGCGAGCCGCCTTGGGGCTGATGTCGCAACGTACCACCAGCACTCCCTGGGCCGCCTGTCCCGGGCGGACGGCTCCGCCCTTGAGAGCCATGCCCTTGCGAGCATTGAGCGGCTTATTGTCGCGTGCCGTCATCGCTTGAGGACCGGCTTTTGTCGCAAGACCCGGGGCGAAGTCGTTTGCAGACGCTGCTTTCTTCTTCATCGCGCCACCGCCCGCACCGCCAGCCCTGCTACCGCCAGCCCCGCCAGCCCCGCTACCGCCAGCGAACGCTTCGACTGCCGGCGGTGCTTTGCCGCTTTTTCTTCGCGGGGCGGGCGCGGCCTTCGACATGGCCGCCTTGGGCAAGCTGTCGGACTTAGCTTCAACCAAAGGGGCTTCAACCAAAGGGGCTTCTACCGAAGGCGCTTCGACCGAGCGGGCTTTGAGCGAGTCGACCGCGATGTCTCCTTCTTCCATTGGGGCGGCCTCGTCGGCCACTTCCGAGGTGGCTCGTATCGATGGGCCGACGGCCAGCTTCTCGCTCCTAGAATCCTCTCCAGCAAATTCATCGGCCGCTTCGGGCGCCATGGCCAGCCGGTCGAACTCGGGTTCCTGTTCCAGCGGATTGTTGATCGTCAGCAGTATGGCCACGGCCACGGCGGTGCCCGACCAGACGAAATTTCGGGGAGTGAGGAAACGTCGGGCGAGCGGCCGCCAGCCGGTTTTGGCCGGTTGGGGCGATGAAAGATCGGCTGCCGGTTCGCGGAGCATCTCTCGCTCGGCCCGCCGCAGGACGGTCTCGCCGAGGTCTTCACCCAGTTTGTGTGCCGGAAGGCTTTGCAGCGTCGTGCTCAGCGCGCGCAGCTCGTCGAGCAGTTGCCGAGCGACGGGGCTTGCCGCAAGCAACTTCTCCACGTCGGCCTGCTCCTCGGCGGTCAATTCGCCGTCGAGGTAGGCGCTGAACAGTTCGCTTTCCGGCACATTTTCCATGACACGTCTTCTTAGGGCGGCAGGGCCGCCAACCAAACCGGTGCTACCGCACCCAGGCAAGAACCCG
>CAZDHN010000876.1:0-2269 GCA_964505115.1 uncultured Planctomycetaceae bacterium | reverse complement strand
CACCCTAATGTTGGCGATCCCGTGGCCCAGCTACGCTTCAACCGGATGAACCTCTTTTTTCCGCACCAGCGGTCCGGTGTATTGACCCGAGGCCGCCGGCCATCGATACTAAAGCCCTGGTCTGGCTAGGGGAGTCCGACAATCAGAAAACCGCCAAGTTTAACGGAGACTTCCCGATGCAACTCAAATCCAGCAGGGTCCAACATGCCCCCTCTCATTTACCGGGCCCATTACTACATGGAATAGCTACACTTATACTTGCCAGCCTCACCGTGTGCCTGTCAATAGAGGCTGGTAAATGCGAGGGAAATACAAAGACTGGCCGTGTACCAAATATCGTACTAATACTTGCCGATGACATGGGCTACTCCGATATCGGCTGTTACGGTGGCGAGATACATACGCCTACGTTGGATCGGCTGGCGGGCGGGGGGCTGCGGTTTACGCAGTTCTATAACACGGGCCGATGTTGTCCCACGCGGGCGGCGTTGATGACGGGGCTCTATCCGCATCAGGCGGGCGTGGGACACATGACCAACGACCGCGGCCTGCCCGGCTATCGGGGGCGACTCAACGAACAGTGCGTTACCATGGCCGAGGCGCTCGGCGGACAACACGGTTATCAAACGGCACTGGTCGGCAAGTGGCACGTCAGCCCGTTCGACTTCAAAACCCGTACGGCCTCGGACCGAGCAACCTGGCCGCTTCAGCGCGGGTTCGACACCTTCTATGGCACGCTGGCCGGTGGAGGCAGCTTCTACAATCCGCCCGGGCTGATGTCGGCCAACAAGCTGATTCCGCCCGACCTGCCCGACTATTACTACACCGACGTGATAAGCGATCGGGCAGCCCGCCATATTCGCGAACACGCGGGCCGCAAGAAGCCGCTGTTCATGTACGTGGCCTACACATCGCCGCACTGGCCGCTGCACGCGAAGCCCCACGACATCGCCAAGTACCAGGGCGTTTACGACAAAGGCTGGGACGCCCTGCGGGCCGAGCGGCTGAAGCGGATGATCGAGCTGGACATCGTCGACCCACGATGGAAGCTGACCGACCGCGATCCCACCGTGCCGGCTTGGCAAGAGGCCGAGAACAAGGCCTGGGAGTCGCGGCGGATGGCCGTCTACGCCGCCCAGGTCGACTGCATGGACCAGGGCATCGGGCGGATTGTCGCCGCCCTGGAGGAGACCGGCCAGTTGGCCAACACGCTGATCTTCTTCCTGGCCGACAACGGCGGCTGTGCCGAGGAACTCTCCGCCGACACGCAATGGCTGATCCGCTGCGGGATAATCGACAAGACCTCGCCCGACGGCCGGCCCATGCAGGTCGGCAACGACCCAAAGATCATCCCCGGCCCAGCCGATACCTTTGCCAGCTACGGCGTGCCCTGGGCGAACGCCTCGAACACGCCCTTCCGGCTCTACAAGCACTGGGTTCACGAAGGCGGAGTGGCCACGCCGCTTATCGTCCACTGGCCCCAGGGGATCGAGGCACGCGGCGAGTTGCGTCATCAGCCGGGCCACCTGATCGACATCATGGCAACCTGCCTCGACGTGGCCCAAATCGAGTACCCCAAACAGCACAACGGCCACCGCATCACGCCCGCCGAAGGCAAAAGCCTCCGCCCGGCCTTCGGGAACAAACCGATCGAGCGAGAGGCGATCTACTGGGAGCACGAAGGCAATCGGGCGGTTCGCTCGGGCAAATGGAAACTGGTCGCCCAGCACAAGCAACCTTGGGAACTCTACGACCTCGAAGCCGACCGCACCGAAACAAACAACCTGGCCGAAAAGCAGCCCGAGCGCGTCGAGCAAATGAAGGCGCTGTACCAGCGCTGGGCCGACCGGGCCCACGTACACTCCTGGCCACTGCCGCGACCAAGGAAGAAGTGACCGGGTAACCTCTGGGGGCAGACCTTGAATAGTGAATAAGGGCCTTGTGGAACTCGGCTACCGTTGCTGGAGTCGTTCGGGGGCACTTGCATCATCAGACCCTTATTCACTATTCAAGGTCTGACCCCATTGCCTTCATTCCGCGCCGCCGAAGAAGCCGTCTTGGATCCAGATCGGTTTGTAGCCCCGATCCAGAACGAAGCGGAATGCCGCCGCGTAACGTTCGTAATTGTCGGGAACGAAGTTCTTGTAGAACGGCCACCAATACTGCTCGTGCCCGGCGATATGGATCAAATGGCTCTTGGCGGGATTCTCGATCACGGTGAGGAGATTGGGGCCGGCCTTGTCCACCGGAGTCCACTCGCGAGTGCCGG
>CAZDHN010000875.1:0-2269 GCA_964505115.1 uncultured Planctomycetaceae bacterium | reverse complement strand
CGTCCGAATCAGGTAACCGCTCACGGCTACCGAATCAGTTCTTCTTCCGGCTAGTCCAGGGGTAAGGCCGATCGACCAGGCAGCGCTTGATGAACTGGGCGATGTAGAGTTCCAGATTCAGCCCCTTGACCCCGAGCATCTTCGTGCCCTGCAGCGTGGTGTTCAGGTTTCCGTAGAAGAGGTCTTTCGGCTTGGGTGTCTCGCTCTCTTCGGTCCGCGCGTCCTTGCGAGCACGCTCGAATTTGGTGAACAACTGCTTGGCGTCTCGCACTGCCCTCGATTTGCCCTTGCCGGCCACTATCAGCACGGCCACTTCGCGTTGAAAATCCAACTGGTCGGGATTCTTCAGCAGTCTTCTCAGTTTCGGGTCCAGGATGGTATACGATGCTTGGGGCGGTGCCAGGGCCGTTTTCAGCGGCAAGCCGAACGTGGACCACTCCGGTGAGATCAATATCAGGCCCTTGACGTCCTGGCCTTGCTTGCCGGTGGCCAGCGGCGGCCAACTCCAGTCGAGCCGGCACCAATTCAAGGCCACCGAAGCGCCCATGCCGGCACCCACCACGCAAAGCTTCTCGATGTTCAATTCCTTGGCGTCGTTCTTCTTCATGAGAAACTGCTTGAGTTCCTCCATGTCGAAACGGACCATCCCCAAGAACTCGGTACGAGGCATTCCGGCGGCCGCGTCCAGCGGCTTCTTTCCGCCCAGCCGCTCCTTGCTCCTGCCGTGCCCTCGCAGATCGGGAACCAACACCGCGTGGCCCAGTTTCTGCAAATCGCCGGGCAACTTGCCAAAATCGTTGCTCGAACCCTTCATGTCGTGCAGCAAGATGACCGGTACGCTCTCCTTGCCTTTGCTGCCGGGCCAAAACGTCGCGCTGAGCTGCACGCCGTCGCTCGTTTCCAGCACAACTTCCTCGGGCGGCTGAATCTCCTCTTTCTCGTCCGCCTCTTCGGCGCCCGGCACCACGGCCGAATGCAGCAGGGGCAGGGCCAGTGCGGCTGCCCAAATCGCCAACAGGCGGCCCAACCGGAAGAGTCGTCGAGATCCACGACGCCGGTTGTCGCTTGAAACGGCGTGTTCATCTGGCAAAAAAGAATCTGCTTTCAATCTGGGATTGGCATGAAACATGTTGAACGGACCTCATGTTGGCTCGGCTTGCAGGTTACACGGAACGATTAACCGCAAGTTAATCGTAAGCTCGCCGACCGCGGCAGTCAACGAGCGAAACCGCCAGGGGACGGTAGCTAAACTGCCTGTAGTGGGGGGTGATGCCGTTACGTTGGCGGGTGGTCGTTCGCCGGCTACTCAAGTGGCGACGTGTCCCGCGCGAAATCGGCATAGGCATCGTGCGGATAGAAATGGCGCCCAATCTGGTCCGCCAGGACCTGAACGAACTCGCGGCGGAATTGGGGCTCCTGCCGCTCCGAAGTCGGAATGGCCCTGTTCGGGGGATAAACAACCTCGGGCAGACTCTTCTCGAAGAGTACGTCGCCCGTCTTGCTGTCGCAGACCTGAATTGTGACGTTTGCTCTTCCCTGATACAGGGTTTGGCCCTCGTAGATACTGAAACGCTCCAGCTCCACTCCCAGTACGAGATCGGCATCGACGGCTTTGCCGATCTCGGCGTATTCCTCCCAGCTATTCTCGTCTACCCATTCCGCCACCTCCTGATGGCCAACAACATCGATTCGGGGGTCCCTTTGTTGCGACAGGAGCCCCGTTCCGCGGCCCTTCTGTTGCAGCAGAACACCTATTTTTCGGGAGAGGTCGCTGGCCACGCCCGCATTGCGGTACTGTAGCTCGACCATCGGACGACAGACAACGGCCACCCGTTTGTCGCGCATTCCGTCGAACTCGGCCGGGATGTCGGTGCCCTTGATCACGTACATTGCGGTGGCCAGCGCGCTGGTGCAACCGCCCGAGGGGACGATCACCAAGAGCAGCACGGGAAGGACGAGCAGATAACCGTATTGCGAGCGGAAACGAGCCATCGTGAGTCCTCGCGTATTGAGAAGGAATTCCGGAACGTCCCCAATGTGTCGACGTTCAGGTCGAAGAGAGGGCGAAAGATAGCGAGAATTCGCATATCGTGCAAGGCTGAATTCGGCAACACGTGACCGTGTGACCGTGCGTGTTAGCCCCGTCGCCTGCGACGGGAAATTTAGCGGACCCCCCGCCAGCCGGTCGTACCCATCGCGGTGGCACTGCACTACTAAGGCAACTCGCAACAAATGATCTACCCGGAAACGGGCCGGGAATCTCTCGGCC
>CAZDHN010000874.1:0-2276 GCA_964505115.1 uncultured Planctomycetaceae bacterium | reverse complement strand
CTCCTCGCGCAGCGGCGGCAGGTAGTTGACGTCGTCCAGGGCGTATTGAATTTGCCGGTCCGTGAGCGGACGCCGTCGCCAGTCGGTTCGGGTTTCGTGTTTGCCGGGCGATTCGTCGAGCAGCTTGGAGATCAGCGAACCGTAGTTTGCCGGATACTCGACCCCGGCCAGCCCGGCGGCAAGTTGCACGTCGAACAGTCCGGCGGGCAGGCGGCCGATCGAGCGGAGGCAGAACTCCACCTCGCTGCGGCCGGAGTGGACGATTGTTTCGTGACCGGGCGAGGCAAGCGCTTCCCAGAAGGGCGTCATGTCGTCGATTGTCATCGCGTCGATCAGTGCCGGCTGGCCGTCGGCAAGCACTTGGACCAGGCAGAGCACCGGCCGATAGCTATGCTCGGAAACGAATTCCGTATCGAGCGAGATGGACTTGGTCCCGGCCAACTGTCGGCAATACTGCCGCAACTGGTCGTCGGTAACAATGTTGTCGTACGACACGTTCGTCCTTCTTATCGGAAGATCAGCATGGTGATGACAAGCAGAGGCAGCAGGATACCGCAGCTATAGAGCATGTATCCGAAGAAGCTGGGCATGCGAACTCCCGACTTTTCGGCGATTGCCTTGACCATGAAGTTCGGCCCGTTACCGATGTAGGTCATGGCCCCCATGAAGACGGCGCCCAGGCTGATTGCCACCAGCAGTTCCTCGGCCACGCCGGCCACGGTGACGGCGCCACCCAGGGTTTTGGCCGTCTCGAAGAAGACCACGTAGGTCGGCGCGTTATCGAGCACGGCGGAAAGGCTTCCGGTGATCCAGAAGAAGTGATCCGGCGTGGAGAGCCCCAGGTTCGGTCCCTGGACGTGCAGAATTTGCAGCGGCGCCTGCATGCAGATGAAGATTCCGAAGAAGAGCGCGGCCACCTCGACAATCGCGTGATAGTTGAAGCTGTTGGCCTCACGAACCTTCTTGCTGCCGAGCCAGAGCGACAGCCCGACCAGGGCCAATTGCACGATCTCGCGCAAGTACATCCAGGGGTGCCAACTGGTGCCCACCAGCGGCTTGCTCGGATCCAACAAAGCCACCGAGAAGACCACGCCCACCAACAGCAGCACGTTCGGCCAGAGGCCGAAGAACCGCAGGCCTCGCACGTGGGTTTCGTCTCGCGCTATGTCGACGATTGTTTCTTTGGGATAGTACCAGAAATGATCCCAGAGGAAGTAGATGGTGACCAGCATCACATTGACGAACAGCCATTGGGGCCAAAGTGCAAACGTCCAGAGAAACGGCACGCCGCGCAGGTATCCCAGGAACAGGGGCGGATCGCCGATCGGCAGCAGGCACCCACCGCAATTACAGACCACGAAGATGAAAAAGATCACCGTGTGCTTGACGTGTTTTCGCTCGCCGTTGGTCTCCAGCAAGGGCCGTATCAGGAGCATGGCCGCGCCCGTCGTGCCGATGAAACTGGCCAACAGTCCGCCGGCGGCAATGAACGTCGAGTTGGTCAGGGCGTGGGCGGGCAGGTCGCCCTGAATCCGAATCCCGCCGCTTATCGTATAGAGGCTGAACAACAGCATGATGAAGGGGATGTATTCACCCAGGATGGCATTGGCTAGCACCGTCCAGGTCATGTGGAAGTTGAGCCCATCGACGGGATGGCTTATACCGTGCCCCACCCAGTGGCTAGCGATCGGGTGCGGATGCCACACTAGATAATAGACAAGCGTGCAACCACCCAACACGGCCGCCACCAGGAAGCGGTTTTGGTTCTTCTCCCACCAGTGTTCGGTCGCCGGCACGAGCGGCAATACGGCAATGGCCGCCAACAGCAAGGCAAATGGCAGCAACATCAGATAGGGTGGGTGCTCGGTTATTTCAGCATGGCCGGAAGCCTCTTCGCCGTGAGCCTTCTCACCGGAAGGCTTTTCGCCGTGAGCATCTTCGCGCGAAACATCATCGGCCGGATGGTCGGCTTCAGTTTGCTGTTGGGCCTGGTGCATTTCGGCGATAATCGCCGTGCCCTTCTGCGGCAAGCCGGCCAGCGCTGCGGCAATGTACAACAACAGCACGATCCCGATGGCTTTGAGCATCAGCTTGTTCGATCCGGGAGCGTTGTGGGAATCGTCCATCGGAAGCCACTACCTATGTCTACAGCGGGGTTTGATACAAATGATCCGCAACTCGCGGAAAGGTGGAGTGGGTCGCACGCCAGGCAAGGGTCGTCCAATCAAGACGTAACCCTATAACAGATAAGATTGGCCGAAAAAAATCAAGCCCTC
>CAZDHN010000873.1:0-2315 GCA_964505115.1 uncultured Planctomycetaceae bacterium | reverse complement strand
CATCATCATCACCATCCGCCACCCCGACGGCCGCGAGACGGTCGTCGACGTGCCCGAGGGAAGCCGCGTAGCGATGAAAGGCGACCGCATGGACGTAACGTTGCCGGGAGTCAAAGCGGAAAGCGGAAAGCGGAAAGCGGAGGAAGGGAAGAAGCCACCTGCCGTCATGCCCATTACGATCGGCCCGCCGGTGAAGGTTGAGGCAGTGAAGATTGAGATCAAACCGGACCCGAAGGCGCTGGATATCAAGCCGGGCGGGGCGATGAGCCAGATGGCGCTGGTTAGCAACCCGGCGCAGATCGAAGGGCTTCGCTCGTGGACGATAGCCACAGCAACCCCTCGCGGCCGGGTCGGCCTGGCATTCCGGCCGGATGGCCGCGTGCTGGCGACCGACTCTCGCGACGGCGTGATCCGGCTCCTGGATCGTCGGACCGGCCGCCTGCTCCGCGCGCTGACGGGGCACAACGGACACGTCAAATCCGTCTGCTGGTCGCCCGACGGCAAGTACCTCGCCTCGGGAAGCGACGACCGCACGATCCGGATCTGGGACCCGGGCTCCGGCATGGAGTTGCGCAAGCTTGTTTGTACGCAGGCCGTGGCCGAGGTAGTCTGGTCGCCGGACGGCCGGCGTCTGGCATCGGCACACCTGCTGGCAGGCGAGATACGGATTTGGGAATTGCCCTCCGGGCAGACGATCCGAAAATGGAAAACCGACACGCCGCACATGTGCCGCCTCGCCTGGTCGCCCGACGGCAAGAGGCTGGCCTCCACGGACGGGGGTTGTAAACGCAACGCTTTCATCTGGGACGCTCAAACCGGCGAACTCCTCCACAAACTCAGCCGCCAAGCGGTTAACAGTGCCATCGCCTGGTCGCCCAACGGCAATCTCCTGGCGGTGGCTTCCGGCGGAGTGTTTCACGACTCGATTCCTTCGCAGGTCGAGGTTTTCGACGCGCTGTCGGGTGAATCGCGTTTCCGGTTTTCGAAAGTGTGCGTCGAAAGGCTGGCGATCGCCTGGTCGCCCGACGGGGCCCGGCTGACGGCCGGCTCGTGGTCTACCAGTCGCAAGCTGTGGACCTGGGACGTCGCCAAACGCGAGTTGCTGCCCGATGCGGACATGCCGGCCGACATATCGATGGTTACCGCATTGGCCTACACACCCGATGGGCGCGAAATGGCGGTCAGCGAGTGTAACGGGACCATCCGCCTGATTGAAGCCGGGTCAGGCAAGCCGGTATGGCACAACTCGGGACACCGCGGGGTGTCGGCTGAGGCAGGTATCGTCCCGTCGCCGTGCGGCGAATGGCTGGCCGTCCCGGATGGGCAGGGAGTCATCCGCATTGTGGCGACCGAGACGGGCGAATGTCTCCAGGAGATCCCCTCGCCCGGCGGCGGCCGTGGGTTGCGAGGACTGGTATGGTCGCCGGATGCGAAGCACCTGGCCACCGGCTACGTGGCCTTGATCTGCCATTTCGTGCATATTTGGGAGGTATCCTCGGGGCGGCAGGTCGTTGAGTTGCCGGGTGGAACGGCCCAGCGGAACAGGCCCCGATGGGAATCCTGGCCGCACATCTTCTGGTCTCCCGATGGGAACGTACTTGCGGTGATCGGCGAAGATGCCAGGATTCGTGTCTTCGATTTCCCGGCCGCGAAGCTCCTCTGGACGGCCAACGACGACCCCCAGGCCAAGGGCAGCGTTCGGACGGTCGCCTGGTCCCCGGACGGCAAGAGTATGGCCGTCTGCCTCGGAGGTGATGTGAAGGTTTTGGATGCAGCATCAGGCCACGTCTTGAAGACTCTCGCGGGAGGACCGACCACCAAAGCCTTATGGTTGCGAGATGGAAAGGGACTACTGTATAACGGTCACGTCTGGGACCTCGTCTCGGCAAAGCCCGTGCGGGAGATCGCCTTTCAACCCGGCAGCGCAAGTTTGGTGCGAGACGGCGAACTTCTGGTCTACACTTCAGACTGCACGCACGTTTGCGACTCGCGAACCGGAACCCTCCTCCGCTCGTTCGAGATCGAGCATCTGCCGTGGTTTGGCTCCTCAAGACAGGCTTGCCGTGTGACCATGCCGGATGGGCAACTGATGCTGGCGCGATCACCGAACCTCCACATGTACAGCATGGAGGACGGCCGTGTTGTGCGTACCCTGTTGCCGATGGGCAAGGGGCAGTACGCCGTGATCAGCCCCGAGGGCCACTACCACGGCCCGCCGGGCGTGGAGAAGGATCTGGTCTACATCGCCCTGACCGAATCGGGCGAGCAACTCACCCTCACCCCCGCCGAGTTCTCCAAAAAGTACGGCTGGAAGA
>CAZDHN010000872.1:0-2321 GCA_964505115.1 uncultured Planctomycetaceae bacterium | reverse complement strand
GACGGACGATCCGACCGGGCCAACGTCAGGCTCGCTCCGCGTGCTTCGCGGCGGCAGTTGGCGCCACTTCGCGTGGCTCTGCCGGTCGGCGTCTCGGCTTAGGTTTGCGCCGGACTGCCGGGACTACGGCCTCGGGTTCCGCGTGGCCAGGACTCTTACTCCTTCCCGCACAACTCCCTCACCGCCTGCCGCAACGCCCATCACGCTCGGCCCGCCGGTTGAACCGCCGGAGATAGTGAAGATCGAGATTAAGCCGGACCCGAAGGCGCTGGATATCAAGCCGGGCGAGCCGATGAGCCGGATGGCGCTGGTTACCCGCCCGGCACCGATCAAGGGCGTGCGCTCTTGGACGCTGGAAACGATCGGCCATCGCGAAAGGGTGGGGTCAGTTGCCTACAGTCCGGATGGCCGTCTGCTGGCCAGCGGATGCGACGACGGCGCAATTCGTCTTTGGGATACGGCCGACCGCCGCCTGGTGCGGGTCCTGCTGGGACATGATAGTTTGGTTAGGTGCCTCGATTGGTCGCCCTACGGCAGGTATCTGGCCTCGGCCAGCGGCGATCACACGGTCCGGTTCTGGGACGTGGAATCGGGGCGCGTCCTTCGTCTGCTCGAAGGTGAGACGCGATACATTACATCGCTAGCCTGGTCGCCTGACGGACGAATGCTGCTGGTGGCGTATAACGGGGCCTTTAGTGGTGACGGGGGTATTATCCTTTGGGACGTCGCGTCAGGAAAACGGTTGGAGATCGAGGCACCGGAACCAATGGCTCGGACAACCGCCTGCTGGTCGCCCGACGGCAGGTGCTTCGCCTCCGCCGACGAAGGTGGCAGAATTGATATCTGGGAGACGGAGTCGCGTACGGTTCGACACACGCTCAAAGCTGCGGGCACGGTTTGTTCTTTCGTCTGGTCGGCGGACGGGAAAATCGTGGCCTCGACCACACACACAGGAGGAGAGGTGCAACTGTGGAATGCCGAAACAGGGCAACTCTGGCGTGTGCTTCCAGAACACGGCGAGCCTCTATGTCTGGATTGGTCGCCCGACGGAAGGACGCTGGCCACCGGCAGGGGACTCTACGATATTTCCGCCGACCGGTATACACAACACTTCCCAATCATCGGGCCTAAGGAGTGTTTAGCATACTCTCCCGATGGGAAGACCGTGGCCTTCGGAATGCGTGATGGCGCCGTGGCTCTATTCAACGTCGAAGCAAAACAGCAAGTACATTTTTTGCCGGCACAGCCACGCTCGCGTTACCGGCCTAGCTTCTCTCCCGATGGAAAGGCATTGGTTTACGCGACAGCACCGTATGGTAAGAACGAGATGACGGCGAGCCTCTGGCAGATCGACTCACAAGAGCCGCCGCGACCGATTGCCAGTCTCCCTATGCAATTCGGCCAGTTCAGTTGGTCGCCCGATGGGACGATTCTCCTGGCCGCCGAAAACCCATACGACGGGTCCAGGTTCTCGGTTTATACCTGGAGTATGCCCTTGGCCAAACGCCTGACGGAGTTCCAGATCACTGCCGGGCGCGGCCGGGCCAGTTGGCCGGCAGAGTGGGTCGCCTGGTCGCCAAATAGCAAGATGCTTGCCACGGGTGCCGCGAAAGTGGAACTTTGGGACCCGATCTCGGGCAAACTGCTGCGGAAGATCGACGCCCAGGGTAACGGCCTGGCCTGGTCGCCCGACGGAAAGACGCTGGCTGCCGGCGCCGACCAGGACGTGGTCGTTTGTGACGCCGAGAGCGGCAAGCTCCTAAGAACCCTCTCGGGCTCTGAAGGCACCATCACGGCGGTGGCCTGGTCTCCCGACGGAAAGGCCGTCGCCGCCGGCTGTGGCAAGAGCCCCCTAGCCACCGAATGCGTGTGCGTTTGGGACGCCGAATCGGGGCGATTATTGAACAGTTGGAAAGACTGGCTGGTAGGATATGCCCCCGTGCTGCGGTGGTTGGACGACGGCAAGACGCTCGCTCTGGCGTGCAGCCTAAGTGCTGTGGTTTGGGACACCAGTTCCGACAAGAGTGGGCGACACGTGATAACTGGCGCTTTTCCATCTGCCTATCGCGATATCTCGCCCGACGGTCGAGTCGTTGCCTTCCACGGCCTTGGCATGGTCCGGCTGGAGAGCCTGGAAGACGGCCGCGCGGTCCGCACGCTGCTGCCGCTACGGGACGACCAATACGCGGTCTTGAGTCCCGACGGCCACGTCCGCGGCTCGTCGCAGTCCGGCAAGCAGTTCGTCTACGTGGTGCTAACCGACGCCGGCGAGCAACTCACCCTCACCCCCGCCGAGTTCTCCAAAAAGTACGGCTGGAAGA
>CAZDHN010000871.1:0-2325 GCA_964505115.1 uncultured Planctomycetaceae bacterium | reverse complement strand
GGAGAAGTCGAGCACGGCCACTATATCGCGAGCCTCGACAAACGCCGTGGCCGAGGCCGTCAGGGCCATGTCGGGGTTGCCCACCGCCCAGCCAAAAAACAATCCCAGCTTGCCGTTGCCGATTACACGCTCGGGCTGGCCATCGGCGGCTGGAACGGTCACGCTGCTGACGTTATCCTTGTCCTGGTTTCGCCCGGCGGTCACCTTGACGACGTTGTACGGTGCCACGCCCCAATGGATCGGCCACGTTCCGTTGGCCGCGTTGAACACCCGCTTGCCGAATTCCACGCCCGCGTCCTGATCGATCAGCACGCCGTTGGCCAAGGCCACGTCGTAGGCCATCTGACGCGCCTGGGCCACGGCAATCGAGTTGGCGTCGATGCTCGGGTCGCCCTCCTCGCCCTCCTCGCCGGCCAGGCGAATGGCTCCGGTTATCTCCTGCGAGGCGGCAAGCGCGGCCGCGTCCACCGCGTTTTGCATGTTCGTCTTGGTCAGGCTGATCAATCCCGTATCGACCGCGAAGGCCGCGAACCCCAGAAGCACCGGCAGGCAGCACAATGCCAGCACGGCAAAAACCCCCTTGCGGGAACACTTCGACTCGCACGCCCGGCGGCCCGTCCGGAATTGCCCGATTACTCTCTTGCTCATCTTTTTTCTCCTCGATCGTGTGGCGCGTTGACGCACCGATTCAGTTGCGGATGATACTACTCACAATGCGTCTCACGCACCCTATCTTCTCTTCCCACTTGATTACGGCGTTCGGCTAATTGACCACGACCGATTGCGCATTGCGAAACACGACGCGCGACGAGAGCGAGACACTCGGCGACAACGGCAGCGTAACACGCAATTGGAATAGCTTCATTTCGTTGGCCGGACTGTCCAGATCGAACGGAACATCCGCGTTATCCGGGTCGGCAATGCTTACGTCGACCGAATCGCCCGATAACCCCGAGGCATCCATGAAATTGCGAATGTCGCTGGTGATTTTGTCATTGGTCGACTGGCCGTCGGCCAGCAGGTCGCTTCGATCCATCGCGGCCAATCGCGCGCCCTGCCGGGCGGCGGTGGCCAGTTGGCTCTGAACGTCTAGGAGCCGGCTCGACTCGGCCACGCCCAGCGTCAACACCATCAGTATCGGGGCCACCAAGGCGAATTCCACCGTAACCGAGCCGCGACGCGATCGTGCCTTATTGCTTGTTCGTCTGCGTTGCATTGAAGTTCCCGTTTCCCTATCGATAACTGGGCCCGAACCGCCGACCGGTCGGCCCTATTCGTGACGCGTAATGGCTTGTCCCGTCAACACGACATCATCCATGCCCATGAATTCCATCAACGGCACTGCAAACAGAGCCGCGTTCTTATAATTGACCGTTGCCCGAACCAAAATCATCTGCCGGGGTTCCGCATCGTCAAGGTCGATATCGCCGAGTGCGTTGAAGTCGTCGGCTGATTCGGGCAACGTGGCCTCGTCATCATCGTAGATGTCCGCGTTCTTAACGATCACGTCGACCGAGGCCGGGTCCATGATCGAAGAGAGTATCTCGTCAACCCGATCTCGCGTCTGTTGGGTTGTCACACCCTGGGTAGATCCCAAGCGAGCCCCGGAACGACAGGCCGTCTTCAACATATTGCTGATCATTCTCGCGTGCGAGTATTCGAGTATTCCAAAAAGGAACACAAGAAACACGGGCAGGATCAGAGCGACCTCCACGGCGGAGGTTCCTCGACGACCGCGGCGATGTTGGACGCGATTAGTCATCCGGATAAGCCTTTTCCACGGCCGGGCAGAACGCCCTGGCTACCCCGTCCTTCTACGCATCGAAGACAACGCGGAAAGAACTGCCCCGCTTCCGTCAGCGGTTACATTGCAACTCTATCTTATTGCCGGACGAAGATTCACGATTACGGAAACTTTTCCGGCGATACAGGCGGTTCTTCCTCCAAGTCGACACACGAATCCGCTACGATCCGCACAATCGGCAGCCAAGTCCGGCGGTACGCGGCGCCAAGCGGCATACGGTCAGCCCACACCCTGCGGTATTGCCGCGATCCTCGCGGGCAGCCCCACTCCGGTTGCCCAAGCAACCCATTGTTCCCATGGTACGCTCCCGGCGGATGATTGGGCGCGTGTCGCACTCGTCCGGGAGCCGGATTTGGCTTGACCCCGCGCTGGGTGCCGAAGTACCATATCTCGCCTATTTTGTCGCCCGTTCCCAATTGATGGGACCGCCGGCCGTTGTAGAGCTATGAGCTATGAGCTATGAGCTATGAGCAGTGAGCAGTGAGCAGTGAGCAGTGAGCAGTGAGCAGTGAGCAGTGAGC
>CAZDHN010000870.1:1888-2327 GCA_964505115.1 uncultured Planctomycetaceae bacterium | reverse complement strand
ACGGTGATTTGGGCGAACTGGGATTTGGGCGAACTGGGATTTGGGCGAGCTGGGGAATGCACTACGGTCAGCCCGATCGTAAGTGGGGGATGGAACCACGGATATCACGGATACGCACGGATTAGAACACCATAGGCATTTCCTGTCCCTTTGCGACTTGGCCTCTTTGCGGCTTTGCGCGAGACTCTTCAGAAGCCCGTTCCTGCACCCCGCGGAGGGTGTGCGACTCGCGCTTTATACCAACACCCACGGAAATTTCAGCCTGCATTTTCGGAATCTTCGCCAAATCGCGGTCATTTTTGCGCCTGAGTTCTGAGAAAATAGTAGGGTTTGGAAGTAATTATTACAGATCGCTTGACACGCGAAGCCGGCATCCATGGACTCGACCGACAACGCAAGCTCGGCCCATACCTCCGGATTGGGGCCGCTCCCCGTCAAC
>CAZDHN010000870.1:0-1788 GCA_964505115.1 uncultured Planctomycetaceae bacterium | reverse complement strand
CAGGGAGTGAACGCCAACCAGGGAGTGAACGCCAACCAGGGAGTGAACGCCAACCAGGGAGTGAACGCCAACCGGGGAGTGAAATCCTCGGAACCCGATGCCTGGGTGCGCCGGCAAGCGGCCGTTCTGGCTTTTGGGCGGCGCAGCAGTGCTCAGCCGCCTCTATCGGTTCTAATGCAGGATGCCGTGGCGCTGTTGGCCGACATTCTTGGCGCGGATTTCAGCGGCGTCGGCGAAGTGGTGGACAACGGCGCCTCGCTAAAATTGACAGCCGCCGCCGTTGGCGAGGAATCCGGCTGCCGCGAGCCGAAGATTCACGAATGCCCGTTGGACGCCACCGATTCGATGGCGACGTTCGCCCTGAACTCGGCCAGCCCCGTCGTTTCCCCGAACCTGTCGACCGACAACCGGTTTCGGGATACCTTCTTGCTGAAGCTCGGCGCGCGAAGCGCTATTGCGGTACCGCTTCACGTGAGCGGCAGGGCTTTTGGGACGTTGGCTGTATACGCGGCCAGAGTGGAGGCGTTCACTGCCGAAGACGCCGGCTTTGCCGAGACGATCGCCCATCTGCTCGGCTCGTCCATCGCCCGGGAACAGATGGAAGACGAGCTGAAAGAGCAGCTTGCTTTCTCCTCGACGGTGCTGGATATCGTCGACGCCCTGGTGGTTGCCGTCGATGTCAACGGGAGACTGTTGAGTATCAATCGAGCCTGCCAACAGCTAACGCGATTTTCCGTCGCCGAAGTTCGCGACAAGCTGTTCTGGGACGTTTTTGCCGTGCCCAAGGAACTTGATTTGGTTTGCGGCATTTTCCGCAGCGCCCAGACGGACAACGCGCCCTGCGAGTTCGAGAGCCTATTGCTCACCAAGGACGGCGACGAGCGACGGATATCCTGGTCGCTGAGAGTAATGCGTGACTCGCACGAGCGCTCCCGGTCGGTTGTTGTGACCGGTATTGACCGAACCGAGCAGGCAGCGACCGAGACGGAATTGGATAAGGTCAGATCGGTTGCCGAGCGGGCGACCAAGGCGTTGGCGAAGTTCCGTGAAGGGACCCGGCAAGCCGACCGATCATCCGGAAACAGCGGGGCGGCCGGCCAAGCCCGGTCGGAAGACGCCCAGGCGGAACCCAGCCCCTTCCAGCCCTTGGGTGGCAAGGAGAGTTCGGGCGCGGAGCAAAGAACCAGCCAGCGCCGGTCGTTTCAGTACCGGCAGATGATTGCTCCAATGTACGACGACGCGATGCCCACAAGGAACGACTTCTTCTCGGTCGACTGCCGGGATATTTCGGCCAACGGTTTTGCCTTCCTGCTCGATCGGAAACCTAATTTCAAGAATCTGATCGTGGCCCTTGGCCGGGCCCCCTCGATAACCTATTTCATTGCCACGGTTGCCCGCGTCGCGGGAGTGCAAGACAACGGGCAGAAAATGTATCTGATAGGCTGCCGATTCACGGAACGAACGAGCATGTGACTTAACGGACCGGCCCGTCGGCCGGCTGAAAGGTGATACGGTACTAAAGATGATATCCAACGATGCTGCTACCAAGACGGAACAACGCCCGGGAATAGACTGCCAACTGACGGACTTGTTGGAGACGGCCGCCTCGCTGGTCGCCCGGCTACTCGACGCGGACCTTGGCGGCGTGACCGAGGTGGTCGATTCGGGCACGGCCCTGCGAATGACTGTCTCGCCTACCGACGACGGCGACTGGGATGACGGTCGAGCTGTCGAGGAAATGCCCTTGGAAACCTCCAAGTCGATGGCCGGACATGCCATCGGCAAGGG
>CAZDHN010000869.1:0-2329 GCA_964505115.1 uncultured Planctomycetaceae bacterium | reverse complement strand
TCCGTCCGCGAAATGGTTCGCGAAGGCCTGGCCCTGAACCTGATCGGCGTGCCGGTAGTCACCGTCGTCTGCTACCTGGTGCTTGCCGGGTGAGGCGATACGCCGTGGCTGCCATAAAGCCGCGACCGTTGGTCGCGCTGGAAGTTCCGGAAAACCCCGCAGTTGTTTGTTCCGTGCGCGACCAACGGTCGCGGCTTTATAGATGTTGTGTCGTCGGAACTTCATGCCAGCAGGTTCAGCGGCTAACACGCAGCTGCCACTAGGCGGGCACGAATTCGGGCGGTCGGACGGGTTGGGCGAGCACCATGTCGCAAACCTGCTCGACGGTGGAACCGACCGCGCGGAGGCCAACCTTGGCACACGCCGAGGGAATTGCGTCCAACACGGTCTCGTAGTTGCAACGAACCCGATTCTCGGGGTCGGTGTAGTCGTTGTCGTTGTGGGTGTCGAAGTGAATCACCGGGATTGCCGGTTGACGCTGGGCCAGTTGTTCGGCGATGTTCTTCAGCAGAAGCAGATGGTCGACGTCGTCGTAGTCCGGTCGCAGGTCGCGATGGTAATAGCGTCCGTTGATCTCATCCAGCTTGCTGAAGTCCTGCGTCAAGGGAATGTCGGCAAACGGAAGGTCGCCTTCGAGTTGCCGGAAGCAGCGGTGCGCGCGGTGAGGGTCGGGCACGGCTCCGGTCCACACGGAGTAGAGATCCAGGTACACGCGGCCGGGCGCCGTCACCGACCCGCCTCGAAAGCCGAGGTCCACGAGTACTTGGAAGGTGCTGTCGTTGGCGGAGAACGTGCCGGGCCGGAAGTAGAGCGGGCGCCGGCCGAAGGCGGCCTGCCAGACGGCGGTCGCCTCGGAGATTGCCGCCCGTTGCTCGTCGGCCGTCATGCCACCCAGGTGTGCCCGATACTTCCCGTCGCCGAACTTCCAAGGGTGTAGATGCAGCCCGTCGATGAACGCTCGCCGAGTGCTCTTCAACTCCTCGAACAGCGGCGCATGGGTGGCGGCCGCCTCGGGATGAACGAAGAAGCTGACCGGGAACTCGCGCTGGGCCGCCAGCTCGGTGAAGGCACGAATGTACGCCTCGCTCGACTCCCAATCCTCGGGGCCACTGGCCGTGGGATGCTGTCGTGGCACCTCAACGTCCATCGTGACCAATACGTAGACTTCCTTCACGCTTTATCCTTTCACAAAATGGCCGAGGCAAGAAGCTGTCAGGAGGGAGAATCGTTCCCCTGCTAGTACCCAGCAACGGATCAATTGACGGGTGCCACTGCTGGCTTGTCCAGCAGTGTAACCTGCAACCGACGCTACGGCACTGCTGGGCAAGCCAGCAGTGGCACCCTGTAACCACTCATCAAACAGTATGTGACAGACTACTAGACTCGCCCCGCGACTTTCGGCGGCTCTCTTGCGTGGGCGCCGCGCCTCGCGTCCGGCGGGTTGTACTCTACACGGAACTGCACGATTGACAACCAGGATAACGCTATCTGGAAGTGAATCGGTACGTTGCACGCACTCTCGTGCCACCCTCCAGTGGGGGCCCGATGGCCTATTGCCGACAATCTGGCCAATATGGGGAGTCTGTGATGCCCTGAATTTTATTTTGGATTCAATTATAAAATTGCTTGTGTACAATGTCAATTTGGCTATAATCGGGGTTGGCAGGGGCTGATCTTGCCGTGTCAGGCATAGTTCTCCTACTCGCGTATCGCCATGACCGTTACCGACTACATCCGCGACGACCTCCAGGCCCGAATCGAATCCGGTGACGGGTTTTCCGGCGGGCCTACGCTAAAGGGCTTGGCCGAGCAGTACAACGTCAGTGTTACTCCGGTACGTCGCGCGCTGGATCAGCTAATCGAGAAGCAGTTGATCCTGAAGCGGCCGAACGGCCGCGTGATTGTCAACCCGAGTAGCTTGGGTGTCGGCAAGCCGCACGTCAAGCTCGATGCGCTCCGGCCGCGAAAGGACTGGTTTCGCACAATCACCGACGACGTGATCCGGCAGAGCTTTCAGGGCAAGAGCGTTTACCTGCGGGAAGAAGCAGCCGCGCGGAAGTACGGTGTCAGCCGAACAGTCGTGCGGCAGGTTTTTCATCGCTTGGCCGGTTCGGGGGTGTTCGAGCATATACCCCGTCGCGGCTGGCGGGTGCGAGCGTTCGAGTACGAAGACGCCCGGGCGTTTTATCGGGTGCGGGAAGTAATGGAGCTAACCGCCCTTGATCTGGCCCGACCGAATCTGGTCCGCGCCGAGTTGGAAGAGATCCTGGCCGAGACCCCGATCCACCAGCCCGGGGCCTCGTTGCCGCTGGACGACCGGCTGCACAAG
>CAZDHN010000868.1:0-2342 GCA_964505115.1 uncultured Planctomycetaceae bacterium | reverse complement strand
CTGATCGCCGGGCCTTACTTCACGCTAATGTACCCGGTAATCTACTTGGTAATGACCGGGCAACCCACGGCCGATCAGTTACAGTACTACGAGGCGCCGCCGGCCTGAGGTGACGCGGCAAACTAAGGGGGACTCCCGTCATGAGCCAGTTGACGATGACGATAATCGATCCAAGTCGGGCGGTCCATGAACAGCCCCATGGGAGTTTTGCCGACGTGGTGGTGGCCGCGCTGAGCGCCGAGCCGGAAACCCTGGAAGAGCTCGAGGCGGCATTGGCACGCTTCCTCGAGCCGGACCGAAGCGACCATTTCGCACACTGGTCCGCCGGCGTTTCCGAAGAACCTTACGACGCGGGCATTTGCATCGTGGATTTGACCGCGCGACTAGTCGTGTTGCAGTCGACATACTCCTCGCCGGGCTCGGATGGGGAGGTCAAGTGTTACAATGCCAAGAGCGATAAGGATGTTTGGACCGCCTATCATCTGTCGGACGATTGGCTCTTCTCCACGAACCTTGACGGCTGGCAAGGATTGGCCGAACAGCGGTGCGCCGCCCGGGCGGCCAACCCGCCGTTGGACACCCGCCGGGCGCTCTACGGAAAAGTGTGCGAATTCATTGTCGGAGAGTGTTTTGAAGCGCGCGGCAATACTTCCGAGTCGGGCAACTGGACTCCACCCGAGGGCTGGTCATTGCGCGCGCTGCCGGAGCGAATCTCGGAGAACGCCAAGCCGACGCCCGCCGACGCGGTTGCCGAAATTCACGGCCGATGGATGCTGGCGCCGCGTGAAGACCTGGGCAACCGATCGCCGCGTGACGTGCTGCTGGTGAGAAAGAGCCATATCGACTGGGATTTGCAGGACCGCTGTATCCAATGGTCGATGACCGGCAGATGCCCGCCTGGTTTGAACCCCCGCTCGGCCGCGTTTCGCCTTGCCGGCTTCGGCACGCACGAGAACGTCCTCTACTACGAACTGCTGCGGCATCTGGTCTGGGACTGCTGGGACCGCGTGGTGGAGCCCACGCCCGGCAAGGCGGCCGACGCTCTCGATCAAACGGATGAAGTCGAGCGGCTCGGTCGCGTGAAGGACGAATGGCTCGACACGCCGGGGTTGGAGGACCTGTCGGGCCACGCGCCGGCAGTGGTAATCGGCCGCGAACGGATGCGTCTGCCCATGGCCGTCTCCGGTGAAGAGGCCGCCGTGGACCCCGACTGCCCGTTGTGCCAAATGATGGCCGAGGACATGGGGCCAATGTTTTGGAACTTGGACGGCTGCAACATGGACCAGGATTTCCCGTTCTCCTTCCGCCGCACGCGCGAGGAGTGGGAGGAAGAACGTCGCAAATGGGAAGAGTTTAATCGGAAGTTCGAAGAGGAAGAGAAACTACGGAAGGCCGGATCGGCCCCGACCGACGACCTGCCCTACAGCGACGCGGACGAATCAACATCGGTTTGGAAACATAGCTTCTCGGACCCCGACGTGGAAAACCAAGCGCCCCAGATCGTGCTGTTCGGTATCGGCGGCCATCTGGCGGAGTTGGGCAGCGACTTGAAAACGTCGCCCGACACGGAATCCTCCGCCGCGCTTTTGAACCGCCAGTTCGGCAACTTGCGGGCAGCGATCTCGGAGCCGTCGGCCGCGCTCGTCGAGCCGGTCGTTCAGCGATTCTGCGAGGAGCTTCATTCGGTGAGCGAAGTCCGTCCGGACCTTGCGGAGAAATGCGAGGACCTGGAACGTCAACTGAGCCAGTTCGCCACCCTGTTGTTGGAAGAAGACGATCTTCCCTTCTGAAGCACGCCGGCAATCAGCAGCCACGCCGCCGACGGTGGGTAAGAAGGCCCAGACCGCCGAGGATGACTAGCAGCAGGCCGGTCGGCTGCAATCGGGCAGGGGTTACCGGCCAACTCGCCTATATAAAGCCGCGACCGTTGGTCGCGCCGAAAGTTTCGGAAAGCCGTGCATCTTTTGTCCCGTGCGCGACCAACGGTCGCGGCTTTATAGGTGTTGCGTGTACGCATTCGTCGAACCCGTGCGTAGTGACCCGATTCATCGGGTCCAGCCGACTGGATACCCGGAAGACCGCATAAATGCGGTCACTACGAACGGCGATGAATAATCCGGGCTAGGCCAGTATTCCACTTACGACTACACGAACGGTATTGCCGTTAAACGCGGCATACCCGCCGACCAGTTGGCGAAGAAGATGTACGGCCGTTACAACCGGCCCGTCGCCAAGGGCGACCTGCGAGCGGTCATCCTCGGCCAGCGCCGCCCGGAATTGTACCGGTCGAATTGACTGGTAGCTGAACTCGCAAGAGTTCAGACTCTTCAGGCTGAATTCTT
>CAZDHN010000867.1:0-2358 GCA_964505115.1 uncultured Planctomycetaceae bacterium | reverse complement strand
TTCCCGCGGCGCTCATCGCAGCGTGGCTACCCGGATGGGTAATTTCGGATTCGACTACTCCCGATCAGGCAACGACATGCTGGCCAGGCTCTACAAGGAGCTTGCCCTGGTCTGGCACGAGCATTATCTGGCCAAGCCGGAAATTTACGGCGGCCCCTGGGGTATGGACATGGACTTCCACCTCAAGGAGATACTGCCCGCCTGGGACCTGCTGGAAGAGAGTCCCCTGCTGACCGATGCCGACCGGCTCGGCGTGACCAAGGTGCTCTTCGAGTTCATCACGACCGACGTCGTCCGCAAGGCGCGCGGCACGCTCACCAGCAAGCGAGTACGGCACAACCACGCGACCTTTCCCGCGTTGGGGCTTTACTTCTCGGGCGAGTATTTTCGCAAAGGTTACGACTGCATCGAGTCACAATACTGGCTGGAGATTGCCCGGGCGTGCTTCTCGCTCCAGGCCAAGGCCAACAAGCCGTATGAAGACTGCAACGGTTACGGTTGGCTGGTACCCTATCATACGATGCGTTACGCGCTGGCCTCCGGCGACACGACCTGCTTCGATAACGGCGGCGTGCGAGTCCAGTCCGACTACGCCATACTGACCATGGACAACCTCGGCTATCAGGTTCCCTACGGCGACACCGGCTCCTGGCAGTGCTGGTTCTCGGAGGTCCCCTACCTGCGCGGGGCCGCGTTCTTCTATCGCGACGGCCGTTACGCCTGGACGCTCGACAAGAAGCTGGCCATTCGCCCAAATACGAAGAAGTATCAGTATAACTGCCGCGTCGAGCCGAAGGTGCCGACCGATTTGCTCGGCGCCCGGGCGATTCCGCTGGACCGCATGTACTGGGAATCGTTCGCCGGGCCCAAGACGATTCCGCTGGAGAAGACGGTGGACAAGGTTGTGATGCGGGCTTCCTTCGACCCCGGCCGGCAGTATCTCTTGCTGGACGGGCTCTCCAACGGCGGGCACAAGCATTACGACGGCAATTCGATCTCGCGTATCACCGATCGCGGCCGGATTTGGCTGGCCGACAACGACTACATCCGCTCGTTACCCAAGTTCCATAACTCGATGCTCGTCTTCCGCGACGGTCAGGCCGATACGATTCCGCCCTACTGCGAACTGGAGGCCATGGCCGACGCGCCCGGCGTGGGCATCTCGCAAACGGTTGTTCGCGGCTACACGGGCGTCGATTGGCACAGGGCGATCCTCTGGAGCAAGGAGCGATTCTTCCTCGTCATGGATGAATTGGTCGCCCGGGAGCCGGCCGACTACGACTTCCATTGCTTCTGGCATGTCGTCGGCCAAACGAAACTTACCGATCGAGGCCTGGAAGTTGAGCAGAAGGGCCCGCGGTTCTTCATTCGCAACGGGCCGGGCGTACGTTCAACTCTTACCGACGATTACCAACTGGGCAAGAACTGGGCCGGCTATGAGTTTGCCGAGCCGGTCGTCCACAGCCTGCGACAGGTTCAGTCGGCCCGGCTTGAAAAGGACCAGCGGCTGAGCTTCGCCAACCTGCTGTTCGCCAGCGATGCCGAAACGGCGCAAGACTTCACCCTGGCCATGCTCGATCCGCAAACGGCCCTGGTCCGGGGCGGCGACGCGATTATGATCGGCGGTGTCGGCGAGCCTGGCAAGCAGCGGCAACTCGCGCCGGCGCTCAAACTGGCCGCCAGGGCGTTCCTGCTGGGCGAACGGTCGGGGCTGGCCGTCGACCTGCAATCGCTATCCTGGGGTAAGATGACGCTGGCCGCCAATCGGCCGCTTAAGGTTGAAGTTTCCAACGGGCAACTGCATCTGACGACCGACCAAGCGGCCGTCGTTACGCTAAGCGGCGTGGAAGGCGCTCCGGCTTTTTCAGGCAAAGTGAGCACGTCGGCTGAAAAGGATGGCCGTTGGACGATCCAACTCGAGCCGGGCCGGTCGACAATCGCTTCTACCGAAATCGGCCTGGCCGGGCTGAACAACGCATTGAAAGCCATCAAGACCCCGACGCCCAAGCCGGTCGCCACCTCGGCCGAGGATAAACTTCCATCGGGCACTTCGTTATGGTCGGTACGACCGGAGGGTGCCACTGCTGGCTTGTCCAGCAGTGCCAAGCCCGGCGAGAAATTCACGTCACTGGCCGTCGGCGATCTGGACGGCGACGGCCGGGACGAGATCGTGGCCGGGAGCGATGCGAATCGGGTCCACTGTCTTGGGCCCGACGGGAAGACACGCTGGCAATTCACGGCCAAGGGGCTCGTCACCACGACGGCCGTCGCCGATCTCGACGGTGAGCTCAAAGGGGCGAAGCAGAAGTACGCGCTGGCCGGGTCGGAAGACCATAACGTTTACGCGCTGACGTCGAC
>CAZDHN010000866.1:0-2366 GCA_964505115.1 uncultured Planctomycetaceae bacterium | reverse complement strand
CTGCTGACATCGAGAAACCGGCCGACGAGAAGAAGGCCGACGAGGAACCGGCCGAGATGGCACCGAAAGCCGATCAACCGGCCGAGGCCGCGCCGGCAGCCGCCGAAGCCAAGCCGGGCAAGCTGGGCGTACACAAGGCGCTGGGCAACGCGCTCAAGAAGGCATTGGTCGGTTCGGACGGGTGAGCCGGGCTATATCACCCCGTGTTGGGTGCCACTGGCGTCTCGCCAGTGCAATACAGACCGGGGGCTTGCTCGCTATTGTTCCAGAGAATCGCTGCGCGGGTTCTCCCTCGTGCGACCACGAATCAGTAGACGCGCGGAAAGGGCTCTGGGAACACCAACGAACAAGCTCCGAGCTAGTCAACACTGGCGAAACGCCAGTGGCACCCTGCAATCACCCGGCAAACAATATCTGACAGACCACTATATCACCCCATGCAGCGGGCCGCCGGGGGCGGCCAGGGCGTCGACGCGGCGGGTAACTTCGGCATCTTCAATCAGCGGCGGGGCGTGATGCGGCTTGCGGCGGGCGTCGATTACCAGCGAGCCCCGGCAGCCCCAGTGCTTCCGCGCGGTGAACGACTCGATCCCGTAAATGTCCGAGGCCGGATCGCTACGCGTGAACGCGGTCCAAAGGAAGTTGCCAAGCGATTTGGTGGCGAACCGGCTGTCGTCGACCACCACGATCAGCGGGAAGCCGTTGACGGCGTTATCCCGGTGATCGCCGGCACAAAACTGCTCGACCGCCGTATCCCGACCGTTCTCGCCGGCCTCGAACGGCGGCCCTTGTACTACCAGGATGCCCGGCAGGCAGACCCGCGGATCGTCGAACCCCAAGTGCCGGGGCAGGCGGATCCGGCTGTCCAGCGCCACCGGCAGCGTGCGAATCGCGGGTCCCACGGCCGCGATCACCACTTTCGAGCCCTCGTTCAAACTGCCGCCCGAGTAGTCGAGCGTATCCATGTTGGTGCAAGTCTGAAAGTGCAGATCGCGGCGCCAGTCCACCCGCTCGAGCATGTGCCGGAGGAACTCGGGCAGGTCGTCGACTTCCAACTCGGGATTATCTTCCGTGGCGGCGATTAGCAGGTACTTGGCCAACGAGAGTTGCCCTTGTCCCAGAATCGCGTTGGCCTGCGTGAGCAACTCCCGGGGCCGGCGTCGCTCTTCGTAGGGCAGATACCGCTCGCTGCCGATGGCCAGCAAGAGCGGATGGACGCCGGCCGCGTCGACCGCGTGGACCGCCCGAACGCCGGGTACGGTCGCCGGAATCACCGGGCCGACGATCTCGTGTATCAGCTTTCCGAAGATGGAATCTTCCTGCGGCGGTCGGCCAACGACCGTAAACGGCCAGACCGGCTGCGCCCGATAGTAGACGTGCTCGACACGCATCACCGGGAAATCGTGCGCCAGGCTGTAATAGCCCAAGTGATCGCCAAAAGGTCCCTCGGGTAGTTGGCGTTTCGGCTCGATGTAACCGGTAATCGCGAAATCGGCATCGGCATGGACGGGCAGTTGGCCGGGCCGGCAGATCATGGGCGGTCGTCGCCGTCCCAGTATTCCGGCGAAGGCCAACTCGGTCATTCCTTCGGGCATGGGCATAACGGCGGCCACCGTCATGGCGGGCGGCCCGCCCACGAAGACGTTCACTCGCAGCTTCTCTCCACGACGGATCGCCGCCGCGTGATGCGCGCCGATCCCCCGGTGGATTTGGTAGTGAAGTCCCACCTGCCGGTTCGGCTCGTACCTCCCACCGGAAATTTGCACGCGGTACATACCCAGGTTCGACCGAGTCAAGCCGGGCCGGTCGGGGTCTTCGCTGTAGACTTGCGGCAAGGTGATATAAGCTCCGCCATCGTCGGGCCACGACTTCAATTGCGGCAGCTTGTCGATGGTCGTTTCGTGGGCCAACACCGGTCCGCGCCTTACCTTTCGCGGCCGGGCGTGCCAGGCCGTCCAGGGCATGTGCAGATGAAGCCGGGGCCGGCGGAACAGGTCGGTCGGATCGACGCGCAATTCGGCCAGGCGGCGCAGCCGGTCAAGCGAATCGCGAAAGATATACCGCACCCGATCCATGGAGCCGAACAGATTGGCGACCATCGGAAAGGGGCTACCCAGCACGTTGGCGAAATAGACGGCCGGTCCACCGGCGCGAAAGACGCGGCGTTGAATTTCGGCCGCTTCCAGGTTCGGATCGATCGGCTGCTCGATTCGGACCAACTGGCCCGATGCCTGCAAATCGTTGACGCACTCTCGCAGCGTTTGATAGCCCATCTGTTGCATCCGCCGGAAAAAGGGGGCCGGTCCAGATTGCCGGAACGTCCCGCTATTTCGTCTTCGCCTTAAGTGCCCCGAAAGTGCGATTCA
>CAZDHN010000865.1:0-2387 GCA_964505115.1 uncultured Planctomycetaceae bacterium | reverse complement strand
CCAGGTTCGACCACTCGGCCCCCAGTTGCTTTCCCGGCCTGCCGGCCAGAATGACGAACGCGCCGTTCCTCGACAGGGCCGTCGCCAGCACCGAGCCCCGGTTGGGTGGGCCGAGCATGACGCATCGGCCGAGCCGCCGGTCGGGTCGATGTCCGATCGAGGGGTTGGTCTGGTCGGCCAGGTAATGCCGAATCACGATGTTGCCCATGCTGTGCCCGATCAGGTCGATCCGGCTGATGCCGTCGAGGTTCTTGATAATGCGAGCCAGCGCCGCAGCATGGCCGGCGACCGGACGCCGGGTGCTGGGGTATCCGACGCGGAACACGGTGTATCCGCCGTTCTCGGCAAGATAGTCGGCAAGCTTGCTCATCGACGAGCGGGTACGGAACAGTCCGTGCAGCACCACGACCGCCCTGCCCCGCATGGGCGGCAGTTGGCGATCGCGTTTGATCTGTTCGAGCTTCGCCCGGCATTGGGCGTAGCTTCCCGCCGCGTGCCGCAGATCGTACTTATCCAGGAGGCGGAAGTGCCCGGTCTCGGCGTTGCGTTGGATTCGCCACTGGTGGAAGAAGAGTTCGTCGGACCAGAACTGCTTGCCACCCAGCGTTGGCGTGGGAATCAGTTCGCTGCCGGTAATCGCACCGGCGAGTGGGCTCGATGGCTCGGCCGACCGGCTCGCGTCCACCCCAAGCGTAAACGGCAGCAGTCCGGCAAGCAGGCGGAGGGCATTTTTACGAATTCGGTTCTTCACGGCATTGCCTATTCCGGTCGGAGGAATCTGATTCCGCCAGTGGCATCCAAGCCACCAGCCCAGCCTAACGAAAGCGCCCCCGTCAGTCCAGGCGGAAACGCCCGCAAGATATAACGGTCTAAGAATCGTGGTAGCTGAATTCGCAAGAATTCAGACGGATTCACGGTCACGGGCTGAATTCTTGCGAATCCAGCTACAGACGTGGCCTTGGGCGGCCGCTTTCATTACAATGCGCCGGCAGCCCGTGATACCACTAGTTTCTGGATCCTTGGAGAATATCATGAAACTGATTACCGTTGTGGCGTTGACGATTCTCGTATTGGGGGCTTGCGGCGGCCGACCGGCCAAGGGAGCCGACGAACGGGCGGCCGCGAAGGGGAAATTCACCGTCAGTCCGATCGGCCACGTGCGGAAAGCCGACGGCCGAACGACCGTCGAGTTGGAAGAGAAGTACGCAGCGGGCTTGCTCGGCTTGGACGGCTGGACGCACGTTTACGTCTATTGGTGGTTCGACCGGAACGACGATCCCCAGCGGCGGGCGACGTTGCGGGTACACCCCAGGGGCAACCCGAAGAATCCGCTGACCGGCGTGTTTGCCACGCGCAGCCCGCGTCGGCCGAACCTCATCGCCATGACGCTCTGCAAAATCATCTCGGTCAAGGGCAACGTGGTCCAGATCGAGAAGATCGACGCCTTTGCCGATACACCCGTGCTCGACCTGAAACCATACATACCCGGCTACGACACGACCGACGACGCCGGCATACCCGACTGGCTGAAGGACCGGCACTAATCCGTGGAACAGCAACGCCCGGCCGCTAAATTGTGAATTGAGCACTCGACAAAAAAGGACCCAACCATGCGGAAGCCGACCATCAAGCGACGCGACTTTATCAAAGCAACGGCAGCCGGTATCGCGTCGGCTCCACTGACTTCACTGGCAGCCGATCGGGCGGTTGACGCCGACGTGCTCCTCAAAGGCGGCACCCTCTACGACGGGACAGGCAAGCCGGGCCGCCAGGGCGACGTGGCCATCCGCGGCGAGCGGATCGTGGCCGTCGGCTCCTTCAAGGTCGGAAAGGTCGGCCGGCTGATCGACTGCACGGGCTTGGTGGTTACGCCGGGCTTCATCGACCTGCACACGCATAGCGATCGCTCCATCACCAAGGGCAAGTGCCGGGTGAACTTGAACTACCTCACGCAGGGCTGTACGACCGTAATAACGGGCAACTGCGGGCTGGGACCCGACGATACGGGCAAGTACTTCGAGGATATCGACTGCAACGGAGCGGGCACGAACATTGCTCACCTGATCGCGCACGGCCCGGTGCGAAAGCTGGGCATGAAGAACGCCAAGCGACCCGCCACGGCCGAAGAACTCGTGCGAATGCGAGCCATCGTCGACAAGGCCATGCGGCTGGGGACCTGGGGTCTGTCGACCGGGTTGATCTACAATTGGAGCTGCTACGGCGATACCGACGAGTTGGTCGAACTCTCGAAGGTGGTCGCCCGGCACGGAGGGTTGTACGTCAGTCACATCCGCGGCGAGGCCGACAACCTCTGCAAGGCGGTTAGCGAGGCGGCCTCCTCACCAGAATTCGTGGGTGAATTGGGGTTCGGGGAGGTCTCCAAGTTG
>CAZDHN010000864.1:0-2403 GCA_964505115.1 uncultured Planctomycetaceae bacterium | reverse complement strand
CGGAATCAAGGAGAATCGACCATGAGCATCTTCAACCGTCGCGAGTTTTTGTATCGTTCGGGAAAGACCGGGCTGGGATTGGCCGCCGGGATGGCAATATCGAGCCGTGCCGAATCGGTCCGTGCAGCTCAAGAAACTCGCAAGAGACGCCCCGAAGTCGTGGCGGTCTATTATCCTCATTGGCACAACTACGACCATGGCAGCGCCTGGAAGGGAGAGGGCTGGACGGAATGGGAGGGGGTGAAGGCGGCCGTCCCGCGTTTTCCCGGTCACCACCAGCCGCTGAAGCCATCGTTGGGTTACCTTGACGAAAGCGACCCAAAGTGCGTCGAGCGGGAGATCGACCTCGCCGCCGATCACGGGATCGATGTGTTTCTCTACGACTGGTACTGGTATAGCGGGGTGAAGAACATGGAGGAGGCCCTCGAACAGGGCTTCCTCCGCGCCCCGAATCGTAACCGCATGAAGTTTGCCCTGATGTGGGCCAACCATGATCGAAGGGACCAGTTCTGTCCGGAGTTTGGCAAACCACGAACGGTTTGGCTACCCTCGCGTCATTCGCCGCGCGACCTCCAGCGGATGATTGACTATTGCATCGAGCATTACTTTCGCCAGCCCAACTATTGGCAGGTGGATGGCGGCCTGTTCTTTAGTATTTTTCAGGCCACCAAGTTTGTCGAGCAGCTTGGCGGTCCGAGCCAGACGCGCAAGCTGCTTGAGGCAATGAATACCAGGCTGCGCAAGGCGAACCTGCCGCCGATGCACTGGAACGGCATGGTATCGACGCCCAAGGCGGCAGCGCTACTCAAGGAAGCCGGGTTCAATAGTACAAGCAGATACAACGTGAATACCGCCAGGAAAGTCCGCCCCGACCTTACCGAGCGATACGAGGATGTGATGGAAGCCCACCGCGCGCATTGGAAGAACATGAGCGCGACGGCCCTGGCGGACATGCCCGTGGTAACCATGGGCTGGGATGTCACGCCCCGCTGCCGGCCGGATGTTCCCTGGCCCTTCCCGCTGTCGCCAGTATCAAAGGGAAGACACGAATACCCTTATCTGCCCGTGGTTGTCGGCAACACTCCCAAGCTTTTCGAACGACTCCTGGGCGATGCGGCTCGGCACGTTGAGCACGACCCGCGCAAGCCGTTTGCCGTTTTGTTGAACGCCTGGAACGAATGGACCGAGGGCTGCTACCTGCTCCCCGAGCAACGGACGGGCACGGCATACCTGGAGGCGATCAAACGCACATTTGGCACGCGGGCGGGCTGACCTGGAACTACCTCGAATGTCTCTCGCCGGCCGACGATCGGCGCGGACATCGCGAGTTGTTAAGGCCTGTCGCAAGATATCTCCATCTACCACCCATAGGGGCATGTCGCAAAACGGCAGCCAATTGTCGGAAAATGACAGCAGAAAAGCTTCGTCGCGTTGGATGTGTTGTGATAGTATGGAGGGTGTGACTTCTCCAAGGCAAGCTGACTCGGAAAATGAAAGGGTGTTCTTATGTCCAAGATGAAAACCGCACGGCGCGGCGGCCTGCTATCGGTCGCTCTGGCAATTGGATTTGTAATGACAGTCGCACACGGCTGGGCCGGCGCTGCACCCGTGATCGTCAACCCTAGCTTCGAGGTCGACGGCGACTTCTCTGTCGGGAGCGGTCGGATCAATGCCAACGGGCCGATCACCGGTTGGAGCGCTTCGAGAGACGATCGCGTGGGAATCAACACCACGAGTCAGCCGTTTGCCGACAACGGAGCGGTTCCCGACGGTACGCACGTCTCGATGATTCAGCACGGCCCGGCCGACGGCGCCGCCACCACCACTTTGACGCAGACGGTCGCCGGCTTCATGCCCGGCCACGGCTACGTGGTTACGTATCGCGAGAACGCGCGCAGCGCAAGTAGCGATCCCGACGCGGAGGTAACACTGGGCGGCACGACCATCGTGGCCGCGCATACCGTGACGCCGGTGGGCGGAACGAATCCCTATCACACGACCGGAAGCGGTATCTTCACGGCAAGCTCCACTTCGCACGAATTGGTGTTCGCCACCCTACCCAGCACTCTCGACACCACGCTGCTGATCGACCAGGTCGACATCCGACCCGCCCACCTGCTATTCAGCGATAACTTCGACAGCACGGCCACTGGCTCTGCCTGTTACGAGGTTAACCCAAACAGCAACGACGAACCGGGCCGACAGGGCGGTCTACTCGGGCCGCTGACCTATACCGAGCGCTCCGGCAGCCCGGCGTCTTTCACCCAACTCAATAATCCCAAGTATCCTGACGCCTTGTTCCTGGCCGCCGATTCGACTATGCGGCCAACGGCGGCGATGTCTACACCCACCCCGGCTGCTGCGGCATTAGCGACTGGAGTTCCAGCGGGGGCGGGCCGACAA
>CAZDHN010000863.1:0-2408 GCA_964505115.1 uncultured Planctomycetaceae bacterium | reverse complement strand
CTGCTCGCTCAGCAGCGGCTGAAGCCTCACGAGGGGACCGCGATTCTCAATCTGGAGTATCGTCAAGGGCCCGATCTGCCGGCTCTTCAATATGGTTTTCCCGATTCACATTTCATCTGTTTCCCCTACGAAAGCCGGCGCACCGGAATCTACGCCGCCGGCTGCGTGCGCCAACCGTCCGACGGCCTCGGCAGCAGGGAGGACGGGGCCGGGGCGGCTTTGAAGGCGATTCAGTGCGTTGAGATGACCGCCCGGGGCGAGGCCGTCCATCCGCGCGCGGGCGACAAATCCTATCCCGACTTCATGATGCAGAAGTGTACGCAGTGCAAGCGTTGCACCGAAGAGTGTCCCTTTGGCGTTCTCAACGAGGACGAGAAGGGGACCCCGCTGCTTCAGGCAACCCGCTGCCGTAGATGCGGCGTATGCATGGGCGCCTGTCCCGAGCGGATCGTCTCGTTCAAGGACTACTCGGTGAACATGATAGGGGCAATGATTAAGGCGGTCGAAGTACCGGACGAAGACGAAGAGAAGCCGAGGGTGTTGGCACTTCTATGTGAGAACGACGCCTTTCCGGCCCTGGACCTGGCGGGCCAACACCGTCTTCGCTACAACCCGTACATTAGAGTTATCCCGGTCAGGTGTTTGGGATCGGTCAATTCCAACTGGGTCGTGGAAGCCATTTCGGCCGGATACGACGGCGTCATCATGATCGGCTGCAAGTACGGAGACGACTATCAGTGCCACTTCATCAAGGGGAGCGAGCTGGCCGTCGCCCGTAGCGAAAACATCGGTGAGAAGCTGGAACAAATGGCAATGGAGAACGAGAGGGTCGAACTACACCAACTGGATATCTCCGAGTACGACCGGCTCCCAAAGATATTTGACGACTTTATGGCGGTGATCGAGGAGCACGGCATGAACCCGTTCAAGGGGATGTGAGCGAGATGTAGCGGTTTACAGCAGTCTACGACTCGGAGCAGCTCGATCGAGTGGCCAAAGGAGTACGACCGTGGAAACTGCCGATACGACTTCGCGGGAGACGGAAGCACCCGAGAGCCCGACGACGGCCCCCGACGCTTGCCAAAACGACACGCCGGTTTGTGTCGAGCCCGATCTGGATTTCATCCGGGCACTTAGCCGTCAGGGCGGCGATTCTCTTAAAAACTGCTTCCAGTGTGGCACCTGTTCCTCCACTTGCGAGCTTTCACCGGACCCGCGGCCCTTCCCCCGTAAGGAAATGGCCTGGGCCGTCTGGGGCATGAAAGACCGCCTGCTGAAGGATCCCGACGTCTGGCTCTGCCACCAGTGCAACGATTGCTCGACCAGATGCCCGCGCGGCGCCAGGCCGGGAGACGTCCTGGCGGCGGTCCGGCAGCAGTGCGTGGTCGAGTATGCCGTGCCCCGTTTCCTCGCCAGATGGGCCAACGATCCCTATTGCGTTCCCTTCCTGTTGGGTATACCGATCGCGATTCTGACGGCGGTTCTCTACATCGGCAACTCGCTGGGAGTTGCGGGCGCTAGCCCGGAGCGAATCATCTACCCCTTCTGCAATAGACTACCCCATTGGCTGCTGAACACTTCCTTTGGGCTGGTTAGCCTGCTGGTTCTGCTGGTGATCGTTGCCAGCGTGATGCGATTCTGGCGGGCAATGAAGGCCGCCAACGCGCAAGACGGATCCGCGCCGCCGGTCAAGAGTCTGCCGGCGAGCATCGTGACGGTGCTATGGAGCACTCTTACTCACGACAAATTTGCCAAGTGTACCGAGACACGCTTGCGATCTTTTTCCCACATGAGCGTTGTCTTTGGCTTCCTGGCCCTCTGCCTGGTGACAACCTGGGTGATCACCGCCAAATACAACCCGCTGATTCCGGACGGCCTCATCTACCCCTTCGGCTTCTTCCACCCTTGGAAGATACTGGCGAACCTGGGCGGCGCCGCGATACTGGCCGGTTGCCTGTGGATGATCGTGGATCGCCTGAGAAGTAACGAACATTCCGGTGTCTTTGCCGATTGGGCACTGATCGCCACGCTGATCGTCGTGGTCATCACCGGGTTTGCCAGCGAGGTTCTGCATTTCGTCCGCCTGGAACCGCATCGGCAACTCGCCTACTTCACGCATTTGATCTTCGTCTTGGCGCTGTTGATGTATCTGCCCTACTCCAAGCTTGCGCATGTTTTCTATCGTACTACCGCCTTGGTCTACGCCGAGTATTCCGGCCGCGACGGCAAGAAGACGGCCCGCGCCGCCGGTCTAGAGGAAGAATCTTAGACTGTTACGGATCAAGTTCCGCGCAAAATGGCAAGAAGTTGAAAACGGGCATATGTTCAACCGAATGAAGCAAACCACGGATTTCACGGCGCGGCCCACGGCCGCAAGCAAAGAAACTAATAGACAGGATTAACAAGAT
>CAZDHN010000862.1:0-2409 GCA_964505115.1 uncultured Planctomycetaceae bacterium | reverse complement strand
CGGGCCTAATACCGCCTTCGGCGGAAAAGGCCGGTGAACCGGCCTGGAAAACAACAAATGCACCCACGAAAATCCCCAAAGAACCGTTTTTTTGGCATACTTGATCTCTTCCGGCCGGTCGGCTAGGCTGAGGGGCGCCTGCCGGAGGGAACTCCGCCGTCATTTCACAATTCACGCCTGCAAAGGAGTACGACAATGAAGATGCGAGCCAACCGTCGTCAGTTTCTTAAGAACACTACGCTGGCCGGGGTGGGCGTTTGGGTCGCCGGCGGCGGTCGGGCCGTGGGCAAGTCGCCTAATGAAAAGCTGAACATCGGCGTCATCGGCTCCGACGGACGCGGCGGCAGCAACACGCGGTCGGTCGCCAGCGAGAACATCGTGGCCCTGTGCGACGTCGACTCGAAGCGGCTGGCCAAGGCGCTGGCGAAAAACCCCAAGGCCAAGACGTATCGCGACTGGCGCAAGCTGTTGGAGCAGAAGGATATCGACGCCGTGCTGGTCAGCACGACCGACCACACCCACGCACTGGCCTGCGTTTGGGCGATGAACCGCGGCAAGAGCGTCTATTGCGAGAAGCCGCTGGCCCATTCGGTCCACGAAGCCCGAGTGATGCAGGACACTTACAACAAGAACAAGGACAAGCTGGCCACGCAGATGGGCACGCAGATCCACGCCCGGGATATTTACCGCCGCGTGGTCGAGTTGGTTCAGTCGGGCGCGATCGGCCCGGTCCGCGAGGCGCACGTCTGGTGCAACCGCCAGGGTCTGGCCGATGGCAATCGGCCGACCGATACGCCGCCGGTGCCGGCGAATCTCGATTGGGATCTCTGGCTCGGCCCGGCCCCTTATCGACCCTATAACCCCAAGTATCTGCCCGGCTGCATGACCTGGGAGCAATGGTGGGACTTTGGTAACGGTTGCCTGGGCGACATGGGCAGCCACTTGATCGACCTGCCCTTCTGGGCGTTGAAGCTACGCGACCCGACCGGCGTCGAGGCGGAAGGTGCCCAACTTCGGGCCGAGACTTATCCCCAATGGCTGAAGGTCCGCTGGGAGCATCCGGCACGTGGCGACATGCCGCCCGTCGCACTGCATTGGTACGACGGCATCCAGCGGCCGGACGTTAAGGTTCCCGACCACGACCTGAACAAGTTGTCGAAGGGGATCCTCTTCGTCGGCGATAAGGGCCTGCTGCTGGCCGACTACGGCTATTGGCGTCTGCTGCCGAAGGACAAGTTCAAGGACTTCACGCCACCGGAGCCATCGATCGCCCCTTCGGTCGGCCATCACCAGGAGTGGATTAACGGCTGCAAGACGGGCTCGCCCACGCTCTGCAACTTCGATTACTCGGGCAAGCTGGTCGAGAACAACCTGCTGGGCACGGTGGCTTTCCGCACCGGCACGAAGCTCGCCTGGGACTCGAAGACGATGAAGGCGACCAACTGCCCGGCCGCCGACAAGTACATCAACCCCGAGTACCGCAAGGGCTGGGTACTCGACGGCTGATTTTGGACCGGTGCTACCGCACCCGGGCAAGAACCCGCTCCCGTTGGTCGCTGAGCTTTACTAAGAACTTAGCGTGGTAGTACAGCGGGGGCACGACGACAGAAGCTTTTCGCATCGCTTCACGTCAAGAGAATCCGCGCATGACGCGACCGCACGGTCCGATGGACGTCTTGAAGTGGCTCGACAAGTCGAATTGCCGGAAGTGCGGCAAGCCGACCTGTCTGGCCTTCGCGGCGGCCGTGGTCACCGGCCAGAAACGGCTCGATGAGTGTCCCAAGCTCGACGACGAGGTCGTGCGCCAATTCGGCGGCGCGGTGGCCCGGGAAGCGGCTCCGGATCAGGATCCCGCCGCGACGCTCGAGATGTTCAGGGAGCGGATCGGCGCGATCGATCCGGCCACCTCGGCCGAGCGACTGGGGGCCACGTTTGCCGCCGGCAAGCTGACGATCAAGTGCCTGGGCCGCGCTGTTAGCATCGACCTTGACGGCAAGATTAGCAGCGACCTGCACATGCACGGCTGGATAATGATGCCCCTGATGCACTACTTGAGCGACTGCACGGGCGTCGGGCCCTCGGGCGATTGGGTCACGTTGGGCGATTTGCCGGGCGGCAAGCCGCGATATCCGCTCTTCGTGCAGCGATCGGAGAAGCCGTGCAAGGCCCTGGCCGACGACGACCCGCAACTGTTCGTCGACATCCTCGGCCTGTTCGGTCGCCCGATCGCGAACGAGTGTTCGTCTTACGCCTCGTTCGTGTTCCACCCCTTGCCGCGCGTGCCGATGTTGATCCGCTACTGGCAGCCGGAAGAGGGGCTCGAATCGAACCTGCACATCCTCTTCGACGCAACCGTGCCGCGGAACCTGAACGTCGAAATGCTCTACACCCTGGCCGCCGGCGTGGTCG
>CAZDHN010000861.1:0-2418 GCA_964505115.1 uncultured Planctomycetaceae bacterium | reverse complement strand
CCATTGGCACGCGCCGGCTACCGTGCGAGCCTGCCAAGCGGGCAAGGATGTGTACGTCGAAAAGCCGCTCTGCCACAACGCCTGGGAGGGTCAGAAGATGGTCGAGGCGGCCCGAAAGTACAAGCGTGTCGTGCAGGTGGGCACCCAGAACCGTAGCGCCCCGTACAACATGGCCGCCCGGCAGTACATCGCCGACGGCAAATTGGGCAAGGTGCATTTCGTCCGCGTGCTGAACCAGAAGCTCTGGCCCAACTTCAAGCCGCGCGCGGATGAGCCGGCGCCCAAGGGGTTCGATTGGGAGATGTGGAACGGGCCGGCGCCCAAGCACGCCTACAACTTCAACCACCGTAACCACTGGCACCTGCTCTGGGACTACTGCATCGGCGACATCGGTAACGACGGCATCCACCAGTTCGACGAAGCCCGAATGATCGTCGGTTTCGACCTCCCCAAGCAGGTCTACTGCACGGGCGGGCTGTTCAACACCGAGGGCGCGGCCGAGACGCCCGACACACAGATCGCCACCTTCACCTATCCTAACGACCTGGTCGTGACGTTGGAGTTGACGCTCTATACGCCCTACATGCTGAAGATCGACGGCGTGGTCCGCAACGGCGACCTGTTCCCCTATTGGCCGCAGACGACCACGCGGATCGAGATTTACGGCGACAAGGGGGTAATGAACGTCGGCCGGATGGGCGGCGGCTGGCAGGTTTTCGTGCGAACCAAGGGTCGCCAGCCGGTCGTCAAGGACCAGATGTTCGGCCGCTTCCCCGACCCGGACCACAAGGAGAACTTCATCCAGTGCATCCGCAGTCGGGCGAAGCCCAGCGCCGACATCGACATCGGCCACCGCAGCCACCTCACCCTGCACTACGCCACGATGAGCTACCGCAGCGGCGGTCAGCGGCTGGTCGTCGACCCCAAGACGCAGCACGTCGATAACGCCGAGGCCATGAAGTTCTTCAAGCGCGAAGGCCGCAAGCCCTGGGGGATCGAAGAAGAAGTGTGAGGCAGTGGATAACGGATAGCAGGGCTACCCGTTCACATTCCCGCTTGCTTGCGGTATTGGCCGGGGGTTTGGCCGGTCACCTGGCGGAAGACGCGAGAGAGGTGTTGTACGTACTTGAAGCCGGCCTGTCGGGCGATCTGCTTGGTGGGCAGGCTCGTGCCGGCCAGCAGGTCCTTGGCACGCTCGATCTGAACCCGCTGGATCTCCTGATAAATCGTCCGCCCCAGCACCCGTTTCAACCGAGGCTCCAGCGCGGCCCGCGACAGATTGACGTTCTGCAGTACATCGTCAACGTGGATTCGCTCGCAGGCGTGCGCCCGGATGAACGACACGGCCCGAACCACGTGCCGGTCGTCGGTTGCCAGCACGTCGGTCGATTGCCGCGTGACGACCCTGCCCGGCTGAACGTAGGTCGGCTGCTCGGGTGCCGGCTGGCCATCGATCATGTTGTCGAGCATGGCGGCCGCCTCGTAGCCGATTCGCTCGGCGTTGGAGTCGATGCTCGACAGCGGCGGGATGGAGAGTCCACAGAGGTAATCGTCGTCGTCGACGCCGATCACGGCCACGTCGTCGGGCACCTTGACTCCGACGCGGCGGCAGGCGTCCAGCACATGCATCCCGCGATCGTCGTTGCAGGCCATCACGCCAACCGGCTTGGGTAGCGACTCGATCCAGGCGGCGATCCGCTGTTGCGTCTGTTCCCAGCCGCCGCTCTTGCTTCGGGTGCGTCGTGCCTGGAAGACGTGGCAATGGCAGCCGGCCTCCTCGACGAGTTGGCGAAAGTGTTCGCGCCGCTGGTCCATGCAGTGCTGTGCGTTTGGCGGCAATCCGCAGAAGCCGAAATGGCGAAAACCCCGTTCCATCAGGTGGTCGCCGGCCAGCCGGGTCAGCGCCCGATTGTCGACGCCGATCAGCGGCACATCCAGCCCGGGCACCATGCCGCGCAGGTCGACGGCCGGCAGGCCGGTGCCGAGCACCAGATCGGCCGTCTTTCGGTCGCCGATTCGGGCGAGAATCCCGTCACCCCGCCAGTTTTTGAGCCAGGCGGGCGGCGGGTCGTCGATTCCGTGCGGCTGGAAGTAGGTCAGCCACTGCCCCCGCTCACGATTATACCGTGCCGCCCCGCGTACCAGCCCACGCCCGTACGCCCGGGATGTCTCAATCAGCAATGCAACGGATCGCGTAGCGGGCATATGAACCTCATTTCCCAACTGGTTCTAACTGAACGCCCGGTCCACGCCCCGCCACAAGCAGTGTACACATGCCCCTCCGCACCCGGCAACGGAGACCGACCAATAGTATAAAGAGTATAACCGATTCTGTACACCTATTGACTGGTTTCAGCGCGCATTGGTGGTTAGACTATAGTGGTGTTGCCGAGGCACACCGCTCCCTTGGCTGCAAAG
>CAZDHN010000860.1:0-2424 GCA_964505115.1 uncultured Planctomycetaceae bacterium | reverse complement strand
CGTCGTAACCCGGGCCGACTCGCCCGACTTCATCCACTGGAACGTCGACACGCCCACCGAAGGTCCCGTCGTCATGGCGGCCGACGCCGGCGATCCGCCCGGCACCGAGATATACTCGATGCTCGTCTTCCCATACCAGGGCGTTTACATCGGGCTGGTGCAGCGGTTCAACAACCAGCCGGAGACCTGCACGCTCGACATCCAGCTTGCGGTGAGCCGCGACACGGTCCGCTTCACCAAGGTTGGCGACCGGCAACCGTTCATCCCGGTGGGGCCGGTGGGTAGTTGGGATCGCTTCAACCTGTCGCTGGCCAACAACCCGCCCATCGTCGAGGGCGACCGGCTGCGGTTCTACTACGGCGGCCGCATGAGGCGACACTCTCCTTACAAGGGTGCCGACAGCGGCGAGAAACGAGGCGGCGTGGGCCTGGCCACCGTGAAGCTCGACCGGTTCGTCTCGCTGGGTGCATCGTTCGACACCGGCCGGATCACAACGAAGCCGCTCAAGCTGGCCGGAGCCCGACTGCACCTGAACGCAAAGTCGGAGTTCGGCCAGATCGTGGTGGAGGCCCTCGACGCCAAGGGCCGCTGTCTGGCCCGATCGAAACCAATCAGCCGCGACGCGCTAGACCTGCCCGTCGAATGGGAGACACCGCCTCCGGACGGCTTGCCCTCGCCCGTCGTCCTGCGAATATCGCTTCGCAACGCACTTCTATTCTCCTTGTGGACCTCTCGTTCGTAGGAGCCTGCCCTTGCCAATGCCCGACGTGGCCGGCCGCGCTCGACGGGTTTTCAGACGAAAGTCTCGACATGTATCCCCCTGTTCTTGCCGGAACGGCTTGAGCAGTCTGGCCGGAGTAGCCTTACGGCACCATACCCTTCGCCAGCACGGTCAAACTGCTCCGCCAAGCCAAAAGCGTCAACTGGGGATGTTGTCAGGCAGGAGAATTGTCCGAGGTTTCGGCCGGTCTAGCGTTTCGTGTCATCTGGCGGCTTGCCCAGGTTCACATCCTCAAGAACCAAGGGTATAATGAATGCTGATTTACTGCCGTGAGAAAGAAAAATAGAAAAACAGTGCCAAATGCCGTGGCGTGACCCGGAAAGCTCAGTCAAGAGAGAGGAATAACAATGTCTAATCCAAGTATTGCCAAAACTAACACTCACAAAGCAGGCGTTGGCACGGTTTCACGGCGAGCTTTTTTGAATGGGATCGCCGCGACGGCGACGGCCGCGATTGTGCCGAGGCACGTGCTGGGTGGCGAAGGGCATGTCGCGCCTAGTGAGAAGACCACGCTGGCGGCCGTCGGCGTGGGGGGACAGGGTACTCAAAACTTGAACCGCCTTCAGGGGTTACCCGAAATCCAGGTGGTGGCCGTCTGCGACGTGAATCGGGGCGGCGGCGGTTATGTCTCCTGGAATTGGACGCAGGGCAAGGATAAGCGAGTGACCGGACGCGAGCCCGCGCGGCGCATGGTCGAGGAGCACTATGCCAAGCAGAAAGGCGTCGGCAAGTATCAGGGCTGCAAGGCTTATGCCGACTATCGCGAGCTATTCGACAAAGAGGATGTCGACGCCGTGATGATCGCCACGCCGGACCACGTTCATGCCGCGGCGACGATGGCCGCCTTCAAGCGAGGCGCGCACGTCTATTGCGAAAAGCCGCTGACCTATTCGGTCCATGAAGCGCGGCATGTCGTGGAAGCCGCCCGGCGATGGAACGTGGCCACGCAGTTGGGCAACCACGGTCAGGCCGAGGACCAGACCCGCCTGGTGCGGGAATACATCTTGGACGACGCCATCGGCCCGGTGCATGAAGTGCATATCACCTGCGGTGCGCCGTTTTGGCCGCAATCGCCCTGGGGCGGCCATCCACCGGAGAAACACCCGGTGCCCGACGGATTGGATTGGGACCTTTGGCTGGGTCCCGCGCCCGCGCGACCCTATCATCCGGCCTACCACCCCTGGAGTTGGCGCGACTGGCGCGACTTCGGCACCGGCCCGCTGGGCGACATGGGCTGTCACCTGCTCTCGACCGTGTTCAAGACGCTTAAGCTGACCTACCCAACCAGCGTCGAGGCGACTTGCACCGAGATCGGCCCGGAGCTTTACCCTCGCCGCTTCGAGGTGCGCTGGGAGTTCCCCGCCCGCGAGGGCATGCCGCCGGTCGCCTTGACCTGGCACGGCGGCGGGACGAAGCCTCCGCGGCCCAAGGAACTCGAACCGGGCCGGACGGCGCGGGGTACGATGTACATCGGCGAGAAGGGAACGCTGATGGGCAACCAGTTGATCCCCGCCAAGAAGAACAAGCAGTACGGCAAGCCGCCCGAGGTTCTTGCCCGCTCCGTTGGCCACGACAAAGAATGGGTCGACGCCTGCCGAGGCGGCCCGCGTGCCGGCGCCGATTTCGTGATCCACGGCGGTTTC
>CAZDHN010000859.1:0-2432 GCA_964505115.1 uncultured Planctomycetaceae bacterium | reverse complement strand
CGTTCCCATGCTTCGCGTGGGAACGCCAGGTTGCGACGCTTCGCGTCGCCGAAGCCGAGGTTATCGTAGCGCAACCCTTCGCGGGGCCGCAAAGCGGCCAAGCGTGCGTTACGACGCAAAGCATCGTAACGAGATGATCCGGGTTGGCTGACAGGGTATCGCCTCGGCCGGGAAGAATAACCGCCCGGCCATTCCCTGTCTACCCCAGCTTACCCCCGCATGTCCTCGCGGATCGGGCAGAAAACCTCCACCACTCGCATCGGATTATCGCCCACCACCACCTTGTGAGGCACTCCGCCGGGCAAACGCCACATCTGACCGGCCGTGACGGGAAACGACTTGCCGTCGATGATGAACTCCGCCTCGCCTTCGACCATGTAGCCCACCTGCTCGTGCGGATGGCTGTGCTCGGGCGTGACCGCGCGAGGCTCGTGATCCATGACGGTCAGCGTCATCTTATCGCCTTCGGTGGCGTGGACCGACACGCCAGGCGCCGGCGCCAGTTGGACGCAATCTTCAATGTTGAGAATGTATTGGAACATGATTGATACTCCTTGAAAGAGATTGATTTGATCGCCAAGCCCTCCCAGTATAACCCCAACGCCCGCATGCTTGTACCGGCTCCGGCCGCGTGCGACAATGTCCGCATGGCCGAAGCCAGTTCCAGACCCGCCGCCGGCAAGGGGGAATCGCCCGCCTATCAACCGCTCGTGGTTGTGTTGGTGGCGGTTTGTACTGGCATCGTCTTGGATTGGGGCTGCCCGACCGGCGTGTTCGTCTGGTGGATGCTGGCCGCCGGGGCGTTGATCGTCTGGCTTTGCTTGTGGCGATGTGGCTGGGACCGATCGGCCTGCGTGATGTTGCTGCTGGCGGTTGCGGCAAGCGCGGCCACCTGGCACCATTGCCGCTGGTGCCTGTTCGCTCACGACGACCTGGGCTGCCACGCCCGGCTCAAACCGCAACCGGCTTGCGTCGAGGCGGTCGTGCTGAAAGGTCCTCGCCGTCTGCCTGCCCCCCGCTTCGATCCGATGCGGATAATTCCGCAAGCCGATCGCACCAGGGCACAACTCAGAATCGTCGGCATTCGCGACGGCTCCGCCTGGCGACCGGCTTCCGGTCGGGCGACGCTTATGGTCGACGGGCATCTGTTGGGTGTTCATGCCGGCGATCGGCTGCGGATATTCACTCAGCTTACGGCTCCGTCGGCGGCTCGCAATCCGGGCGAGTTTGATCGGGCCGACTATGAACGGGCACAGCGACGCCGCAGTTTTCTGCGATGCAACTACCCCGACTGCGTCTCGGTAGTCCAACCGGCAAGTAGATTGTCGCCGCGTGCGATCATCGACCGCGCCCGGGCCGGCGGCGACCGGCTGCTCTGGCGATATCTCGACGAGCGCCGCGCCGCACTGGCGGCGGCCGTTCTGTTGGGAGCGCGCGAACAGCTCGGGGAGGAGGAGTCGGAAACCTTTAAGGAGACGGGCACGGTTCACCTGCTGGCCATCTCGGGCCTGCACGTGGGCATTATGGCCGGCGCTTTGCTTCTGCTGCTGCGGTTGATGCTGATGCCGCGCCGCCCGACCGCGCTGATCGTGGCAATCTTCGTCGTGCTTTACACAGTGCTGACCGACGCCCGGCCGCCCGCCATCCGGGCGACGATTCTAGTGCTGGTGGCCTGTTTGACCTATTGTCTTGACCGCCGGCAGTTGCCGCTGAATTCGTTGGCCGCCGCCGCGTTGGTTGTCCTGGCGCTGAATCCGACCGACCTCTTCTCGACCGGCGCCCAACTCTCGTTCCTGGCGGTGGCGGCCATCATGTGGTTCGCCCCGCGGTGGATTGGCTCGCGGCGGATTGGCTCGGGGATCGGTTCGGCCGACGCCGACGCCCTGGATCAACTCGTGGCCCAAAGCCGAGGCCCATTGGCGCGGGCCGGATGGTTTGTTTGGAGTAACGCGCGCGGCATGGTGATGATCGCCACGATAATCTGGCTCTTCACCATGCCGCTGACGATTGCCCGATTCAACCTGCTGGCGCCGATTGCCTTGCCCCTGAACGCGCTGCTCTGGCTGCCGATGGCCGCGGCCTTGGTCAGCGGGCTGGGCGTGTTGACTTTCGGCGCGGTGTTTCCGCCGCTGGCGGCTGTGTTCGGTTGGGTCTGCGACGGGTCGCTCTGGCTGTTGCAGTCGTGTATTGCAATCGCCCAAGATGTGCCGGGAAGTCACTTCTGGGTACCGGGCCCGGCCAACTGGTGGCTGATCGGACTGTACGGTACGCTGGGCCTGGCGGCCGCGATGCCGCGAATCCGGCCACCCCGACGCTGGTGTCTGGCCCTGTTGGCCGGATGGTCGGCCGTGGGACTGGGCGTCTCGGCGCTTCGTCCCAACGTCGATCGACTCGACTGCACGTTCCTTTCGGTCGGTCACGGTCTGGCGATC
>CAZDHN010000858.1:0-2435 GCA_964505115.1 uncultured Planctomycetaceae bacterium | reverse complement strand
TGGGCCGCGTACCCAGGACTTCGTCCTGGGCTATGATAGCGCGGCCCGTTGGGCCTGAAATCGCGAAACAAAACCAGGATAATAATGGATTCCACATATCTCCATATTTTTGGCAGCCCACCCTACGGGTGAGAAATGTGGCCGGCCGTGCGGCTACGGCAATTTCGGCTTCTGGCCGCGGTAGCTGAGATCGAGCAGGTCCATGGGATGCATGACCTGGAGGGGTGAACGCTGGCGGCGGACTTCACGCATGATTTGCAGCAGGCAGCCGGCGTTGGAAGCGATTACGAGTGTGGCGCCCGTCGAAAGGATGTTGTCCAGCTTGCGGCGGCTGAGCGCGTCGGCCATGGCGGGCTCGTTCAGGTTGTAGGTGCCGGCCGAACCGCAGCAGATCTCCGTCTCGGGCAACTCGCGTATGTCGAGGCCGGGAATCGAGGCGAGCAGTCGTCGCGGTGGCTCGGTGATCTTCTGCGCGTGGCCCAGGTGGCAGGCGTCGTGGTAGGTGGCGACCGCATCGATTCGGCCCGAGGGCGGAATCAGGCCGAGTTCGTCGAGGAACTCGTTGATGTCCTTCACCTTGGCGGCGAACTCGCTCCGCGCCGGCTGAAGCTCGTCGTCCCAGTGCAGACCGTACTCTTTCATCATGGCGCCGCAACCGGCATGGTTGACGATCAGCGCGTCGACATCGCTCAGGTCGAAGGCTGCCAGGTTGGCGTCGGCCGAGAGCCGGGCAGCGTCGTCGTCGCCGGCATGGTAGGCCACGGCTCCGCAACAGCCTTGCCCGGTCGGAATTACGATGTCGCAGCCGTTCTGCTGCAACACTCGCAGGGTGGCCCAATGCGTGTGGCGGAACATGGCGTCGGCAACGCAGCCGACGAAGAAGGCCACCCGGGCGCGACGACGCCCAATGGCCGGCAGGAAATTCGGCAGCTTCGGCCCGGAGCGGATCGGCGGCGGTAGCAGCGTAACCATTTGCCCCAGCCGGCCGGGTATCAAGCGAAGCAACCCCAACCGCTCGGCCAACCCGTAAATCCCCAATCGCTGAGCGACCCGCACGGGCGCAAGCGCCAGTCGCAACCGGCCAGCGTAGGGGAACAGCCGCAACAGAATTATCTGGCGGAACCAGTCGAATCGCTTTAGTGCCGACCGCTCGGCGTCACGCTCGTGCATCGCCAGCTTCAACGGCTCGATCAACCGCCCGTAATGCACGCCCGAAGGGCAGGCCGTCTCGCAAGCGCGGCAATCGAGGCACAGCTCGAAATGTCGCTGCAAGCGCGGGTTGAGTTCCACTCGGCCATCGGCCATCGCCCGCATCAGGTAAATCCGCCCGCGCGGCCCGACGTTCTCGTCGCCCAGTTCGGTGTAAGTGGGGCAGGTCGACGTACACAGCCCGCAGTGTACGCATTCCAACAGCAACTTGTACTCGATGCGCGCGGCCGGATTGTCGTTTTCGGCCGGGTCCAGGTTATCGTGAGGGTCGTTTATCATAAGTGTCAGTAGGCAAAGCGGCCCGGATTTAGTATTCCCTTCGGATCGAAGCGATCCTTAATCGCCCGCATTACCGTGGCGGCGTCGCCGGGCGGTCCCCAAACGGCCGGACGGTCCAACTCGGCCTCCGGCGGATGAGCCAACACGATCATCCGTCCGCCGGCGGCGGTTACCGTCGGCCGTAGCCGGTCGGCGATTGCTTCGGCAATGAACCGAGATTCAAAAGAGAACCTGACGTTCAAGATCCCGTCGCCCGCATGGGCTGCGATCGAGCAGTCCGGGTCCAACTTGCGCAACCGCTCGATCAGGCAGACGGTCTTGCCGGGCAAGACGCCAATCTGAACCGTAAGGACCGGCGAGACACCACCTGTTGCCTTTCGCTCCGCGAAAGCCGCATTCTTTCGCGGAGCGAAAGGCGACAGACCGACAGATTGGGAGTCCGGCAACGTGCCGGGGAAGTCGGTCAGTCGATCCCAAATGGGACCGGCTTCGGCATGAGGAATCGTCAGCGATGTCTTTACGCCGCTTGCGCGCCACTGGTCGGCAAGCGTGGCGACCATCCAATCGGTCTCGGCCCGCGTGCCTTCAAATCCCACGACCAGCCGGGCGATGCCCGAGGAGGCGGATAACTCCGCGTCGCTTTGCCAGGCCGGGCCGGCTAGAAGCTCGATGGCCACGGGCAGCGTTTGGGTTCGGGTAAGGTCGTCCAGCAGCCGTTCGGCCGCGTCGTAGTCGGCAACGTCGCAAGCCAGCAGTGCCGACGACTCGGGCATCGGCTTGACCATGAGCGTAACCTGGGTGATTACTCCGAGCGTACCCAGCGAGCCGGTCATTAGCCGCCCCAGATCGTACCCGGCCGCGTTCTTCACCACCCGACCACCGCCGGCCAGCGACATGCCCGTTCCATCCACGGCCCGAAAGCCGATGATGTAATCGCGCATGGTTCC
>CAZDHN010000857.1:0-2444 GCA_964505115.1 uncultured Planctomycetaceae bacterium | reverse complement strand
TGGGCGCCGCCGAAGAGATCGACGCCATTCTGCGGCCGGCGGTTGAGGCGGGACGAATCGAGATTAGGTTGGGCGACGCTCTGGGGCGCGAGATCTCGCTGGCCGACCTGCGAGCCGGGCACGACGCCGTTTTTCTGGCGATCGGGCTAGGTAAGTCGACGTCGCTTGGCGAGGCGGACGGAGTTTGGGACGCCTTGACCTTTCTCGCCGAGGCAAAGGCCGGCCGGGTCACGTCGCTTGGCGACAAGGCGGCCGTGCTCGGAGCAGGTAACACGGCCATGGACGCCGCCCTGACGGCCAAGCGATTGGGGACCCGCGACGTCTTCATCGTCTACCGCCGCTCGCTGGCCGAAATGCCCGCCTGGCCGGCCGAACGAAACGCCGTCCTCCAGGCCGGTTGCCATCTGCTGGTTCTCACGCAGCCGCTTGAGCACCGGACCGACGAGAGCGGCAAGCTCACCGGGCTGCAAATCGCCCGAACCGAGTTGGGTGAACCCGACTCGTCCGGCCGTCGCCGGCCAATCGTGCTGCCGGGCACGGAAAGCGTGCTCGAGGTGGACACGGTTATCGAGGCGATGGGGCAAGGGATTCCCGCCGACCTGCGCGAAGCGCTGGACGGCCTGGAATTCACCCAACGGCATCTGGTGGCCACGCGGCCCGACTCGCAAGCCACCACGCTACCCGGCGTATTCGCCGGAGGCGATCTGGTCAACGGCGGCACCACGGCCGTCCGAGCGATCCGAGAAGGCATGGACGCGGCCGACGAGATCCACGAGTTCTTGTCGCACAAGTAGCTGGATTCGCAAGAATTCAGCCAAGCCATAGTCTTGCGAATTTTGACTTCAGTTTACGGCTTCGGTCGCACGAAAACGCCTTTTGGCTATAATGGCCGGACCACATTCGGTTTGGTTCAGCAACGGAGCAGCGATGTCATTGCCCTCGGGAACGGATTTGCTATCGATTCTCATTCTGGCCGCGATAGGCATGGGATTGGCCGCCCACATGGTGCGGTACTTGCGCCGCGCGCCGGGCACGCTTATCCAAGGGATTCTGCTTCTCTGTAACCTGGCAATGGCCTGCCTGCTTTGGCGGGCGCGGATCAGCGGCCGATTTCCAATCCCGCCCGGCCAAGGGGCGGTTATCGTCTGCAATCACATTTCGCCGGCCGATCCGTCCACGCTCTATCTGGCCACTAACCGCGTCGTGCATTGGATGGTTGCCAAGGAGTACGCGCTTCATCCGCTGATGGCCAGGTTCTTTCGGGCGGCCAGGGCAATTCCGGTCGGCCGGGGTGGAATCGATACGGCGGCAACCAAGCTGGCCATCCGCCACGCCCAGAACGGCGAACTGGTGGGCATCTTTCCCGAAGGACGTATCAATATGACCGATCAGGTCCTGCTGCCCGGCCGGCCGGGCGCGGCGCTTATCGCCATTAAGGCCGGCGTGCCGATAGTGCCCTGCTATCTGACCGGTTCCCCCTACGACGATACGCCCTACAGCTCCTTCCTCATGCGCGGCACCATGCACCTGCGGATCGGCAAAGTGATCGATACCTCGGAATATGTCGGCTGGGAGAACGAGCGGGAAGCGAAGAAGGAACTGACGCTCCGTTTCCTCCGCGAGATGGCCCAACTGGCCGGCCATGCCGATTTCCAACCCCAACTGGCCGGCCGGCGGTACAAGCCGGGTAGTTGATGGTGGGTAGTTGGTAGTTGAGAAACGTAGGGTGCGTCGAGCGCAGCAAGCCCCACCAAATGGATACACGGGCCTATAGTTTAGCCGGCGGGCTTGCCCGCCGTGTTGAGCGGTGTCAAACCGCTCAAACACAAACACGGCGGGCAAGCCCGCCGGCTAAACGACTTATGTCAAATGGGCCGCTCAATCAGCCCCCTCCTCCACCTCCGCCCGGATGATCTCGCGCTTCCAGCCGTCTTCGTGGACGGGCCAGGCTTGTACGAGGCGAAGGGCGGCGGGGGTGTTATTAGGCGCGCCGCGCACGATAACATGCACGGGCTGCGAGCCGCAAATCACCGTAACACACATCTTAGCAATGGCTTGCGTCTCCGTGGGCAATTCTCACTTGGAGCGTTATTGCGCACCGGGCGCCCGTCTATCTGCGAGAGACTGTTTTTCTGGGGGGTATCGGAGTGTTATTGCGCAAACTCTTGCCGATATAACAGATTTCCGCGTTTCTCTCCGAGGGCCACTATCCCGTTGCACCCCTGCGACTTACGTGCTAGTATTAGCGTCATTGCATGGAGTGTTATCGTGCACACGCGCGCCCATATAATGGTTATCGGGTGCGCGATAAACACGTAGTTCGGATATCATGAAAAAAGAACACATCGGACTGGCCGGCGAAATGCGCGTGTGCGCGGAACTGCTCAAGAAGGGCTATGCCGCGTCGATCACATTTGGCAACGCGAAAGCCACAGACATCATCG
>CAZDHN010000856.1:0-2462 GCA_964505115.1 uncultured Planctomycetaceae bacterium | reverse complement strand
GACCCCACCTTCCACGTAACCAACGACCAGGAGACCAGCGAAACGCTGATCGCCGGCATGGGCGAATTGCACCTGGAGATTTACGTGCAGCGTATCCGCCGCGAGTTCGGCGTTCGGGTTGATGTGGGACAACCGAAGGTCAACTACCGCGAGGCACCCACCCGGGCGGCAAAGTTCAACGTGCGACACCGCAAGCAGACGGGCGGTTCCGGCCAGTACGCCCACATCATCGGCACGCTCGATATCCTTCCGGAAGAGGCCGACGAGACGTTCCTGTTTGAGGATACCGTCCGAGGCGGCCGGATTCCCAAGGAATACATCCCGGCGGTGGAGAAGGGCTTCCGCCGCGGGATTATCAAGGGCCCGGTGGCCGGCTTCCCGGTCGTCGGCTTGAAGGTCACCCTGGAAGACGGTTCCTTCCACGAGGTCGACAGCTCCGAGATGGCCTTTTCGATCTGTGCCCGGACGACCATGCGTGAGAACTTCTGCAAGACCAAGCCGGTGCTTCTAGAGCCGGCCATGAAGATCGAAATCGAGTGCCCCAGCCAATTTCAGGGCACCGTGGTCGGGAACCTGACCGGCCGACGCGGCATGGTCACCGGAACCGAGATGCTGGGCCCGATCGCCCGAATCGAGGGCGAGGTGCCGCTGGCCGAGACGTTCGGCTACTCGACCGACCTGCGTAGCATGACGCAAGGTCAAGGCACCTTCACCATGGAATTCTCCCGCTATCGCCGCCTTCCCCCCAGCCTGGCCGAAGAGATCGTCATAACCCGCCGCAAAGCGCAAATGGCGGGTGCGCTTTAAGTTCCGTTTAGCCGGCGGACTTGTCCGCCGCGTTGTGAACTATAAAGCCGCGACCGGTGGTCGCGCACTACTTGCACTGGCCCCTGGCTGAATTCTCGCGAACCCAGCTACGGCGCCGGCAGATTAGTTAGCGGGCCGATGTTTAGCGTGGTGTTGCGGGTGAGGGGATACTTGGCCAGCACGGCGGACAGGTCGTCGACGGTGATGGCGGCCACGGCGTCCAGGTCGGCCGCGACATCTAGGTACTCGTGGCGGTAGATCCAATCGGTGCCGACGGAGAAGAGCCGGCCGCGGGGCCGTTCGCTGGAGAGTACCAGCCGCGAGCGAATCTTGCTCTTGGTCTGGTCCAACTCGGCCGGGGTGATGCCGTCGGCTTCGGCACGGCGATAGACGGCGAGAATCCGCTTGAGGTTGTCGGCGGCGGAGTCCGGGTCGCAACTCATGTAGGTCATCATCACGCCGGCGCCGGCATATTCGTGATGGCTGAGCCCCACCTGATCGGCCAGACCCGTGTCGATCAGTTCCCAGTAGAGCCGGCTCCCCGAGTCGTCGCCCAACACCGTGGCCAGAAGCTTGGCCGGATAGCGGTCGTGGTCCTCGGCGGCCGGGCCGCGGGCAAGTTGTAGCGAGTACTCCTGGGTGGCGATCTCCTTCTCGATCACCTGGAACCCTTCGCACGGCTTGGCCTGCTCGATGGAGCGGCCGTTGGCCCGTGGCTCCCAGCCGCCGCAACACCGCCGGGCACACTCCACCAGCCCGTCGAAGTCGATCCGGCCCGAGCCGACCAGCGCGATATTGCCCGGGCTGTAACGCCGGTCGAAATAGTCGCGCATGGCCTCGACGGGCAGATCGGTTATGCTCTGGACTGTACCCAGCACGCTTCGCGCCAGCGGGTGCGATGCGAAGAAGGCCGCCCGAGCCTTTTCGTCCGCACCGAAGGGCGGCTGATCGTCGTACATGTGGATCTCTTCGATAATCACCTTCTTCTCGGTGTCGAAGTCGGCTTCGCGCAGCGAGGGGCGGAGGATGTCGGCCAGCAGTTCGACCGCCGGCGTCTGATATTCCGGCAGCACGGCCGCATAATAGACCGTGGTCTCTTCGCTGGTGCCGGCGTTGTAGTGGGCGCCCATCTCGTCGAACTCGCGGTTGACGTCGTCGGCCGACCGGCTGGGCGTGCCCTTGAACATCATGTGTTCGAGGAAATGGCTCGCGCCGGCGATGGCGTCGTTCTCATCGCGCGAACCGGTCTTGACGAAGAACCCCAGAGCGCTGGAATGGGCCTCGCCGTTGCACTCCGCGGCAATCTCCAGGCCGTTGGGCAAGGTGTGACTACGAAACTTCACCGTCTACCTCCAGTTTGCGTGGACCGAGCGTGACAATGGCAAAATCGCCGGGTGGATGCTCGGCTAAATAGGCGTTGATGCTCTCGGCGCTGAGGGCGTCTATTATCCGGCTGACGTCGTCCAGCGTGCGGACGCTGCCCAGGTGGAACCAATCGCGGGCGATCGATGAGCTGCGAGCCGAACTCGATTCCTGTTGCATTATCAGGGCGCTCTTGATCCGAGCCTTGAGCCGATCGAGTTCACTACTCTCGATTCCCTTGGCCAGCCGCGATAGCTCGGCAAGCGTTACATCGAGCGTTTCCTGAGCCCGAT
>CAZDHN010000855.1:0-2463 GCA_964505115.1 uncultured Planctomycetaceae bacterium | reverse complement strand
GTGGGCCGTCGGGAGTTCTATTCGCTCAGCTTTCGCGTCACGCCCGACGTGCTCATTCCCCGCCCCGAAACCGAGTTTCTGGTAGTGGCCCTGCTGGATTTGGCCCGGCAGTTACCCGATTTGCAACCGATTGCCATTTGCGACGTGGGCACGGGCAGCGGCATCCTGGCCGTTTGCGCCGCCAAGCAGCTGAAATCGGCCGAAGTGGTGGCGGTCGACATCAGCCCGGCCGCGTTGGAAGTGGCACGTGCCAACGTGGCCGACCACGCGGTCGCCGATCGCGTAACGCTGATCGAGAGCGACCTGCTGGCGGCCCTGCCCGACGGGCGGCGGTTCGACTTCATCATCAGCAACCCGCCTTACGTCAGTTCGGCGGAAATGGAAACCCTGATGCCCGACGTGAAGGACCACGAGCCGCGGTTGGCGTTGGAGGCCGGCCCGCGCGGGACGGAGGTGATCGAGCGGCTGGTGCCTCGGGCGGCCGAACGGCTCAAGCCGGGCGGACATCTGTTGATCGAGATCAGCCCGATGATCCACGACGCGGTTTGTGCGATACTGGAGGCGGACGACCATTTCCAGCTTGGCCCCACGCTGAAGGATTTGGCCCAACGGCCACGCGTGGTGCAGGCTGTGAAGGTTGAAGGTTGATAGGTCATGTAGGTTATGCTTTAGCATAACAGCCAGCCGGATGAAGGATTCGTTATGCTGAAGCATAACCTACGACTGAAATAGACCCCGAATTGTCGGCATAATGGGATCTTTTTGTATTACGGGCGGAGTGCGTTTGTCGGGGTCGGTTCGGGCGAGCGGGTCGAAGAACGCGGCGCTTCCGATTATGGCCGCCTCGATCCTGGCCTCCGAACCGGTCCGCTTGCAGGGCGTGCCGCGGTTGGCCGACGTCGACATTCTGGCCAGGGTCTTGGAAGAGTTGGGCGTCGCCGTGACGCAGACGGCCCGGGGCGAGTTGCTGCTGGAAACGGTCGACACCACGCCCGTCATTGAAGGTTGCACTGCCAATGAGCGAGGGCGAAGCCCGGTTTCCTGGCGGAAGGACGTTGAGCCGCGCATTGAGTGTGCAAATATCAACAAAAGTCGATACGGTTTGGCCCGGCGGATGCGGGCGAGTTTCTGCGTACTGGGGCCACTGCTGGCACGACGTGGCAAGGCGATTGTTCCGCTGCCCGGTGGATGCAACATCGGCGATCGGCCGGTCGATTTGCATTTGAAGGGGCTGGCCACGTTGGGGGCCGAATTGCGGATCGAGCACGGCTACGTCCGCGCTACCGCCGGTCGACTCCGCGGAGCGACCATCGATCTTGGCGGCCGCCACGGGTCCACGGTCACCGGTACGGCCAACGTAATGAGCGCGGCCGTCTTGGCCGAGGGCCTTACCACGATTACCCCAGCGGCCGTCGAGCCGGAGATCGTCGACCTGGGTAACTTCCTGCGGCGGCTGGGTGCTCGAATCGACGGACTGGGTACGCCGACCATCCGGATAGAAGGCGTCGACCAACTGGCCGGCACCGATTACCGGATCATCCCCGACCGGATCGAAGCGGCTACCTTGCTGCTGGCCGCCGCCATTACCGGCGGCTCGGCCACCGTTACCGGCCTGATCCCAAAACACCTGACGGCGGTTGTGGCCGGGCTGCGCGCGGCCGGTTTGCGAGTGGATGTCGGCCGCCAGAGCGTGAGCGTTGCGGCCGACGGCCCGCCACGCCCGACCGACATCACGGCCGAGCCCTATCCGGGCGTGCCGACCGACATCCAGGCCCAATGGATGGCCCTGCTCTCGTTAGCCCGGGGCAAAAGCACCGTTCGCGATCGGGTCTTTCCCCAACGCTTCATGCACGTTGCCGAACTCAACCGGCTCGGCGCCCGGATCGAGCGACGCGGGGCGTTGGCCGTCGTTGACGGGGTTCGGCGGCTAAGCGGAGCGGTCGTTACGGCGTCGGACCTTCGGGCAAGCGCTGCCCTGGTAATGGCCGGCCTGGCAGCCGACGGCCGGACCGTCGTCCGCCAGATACATCACCTCGACCGCGGCTACGAACGGCTCGACCACAAGCTGGGGCAATTGGGGGCACGGATTGAGCGGTCGGTGGAGAAGGATGTAACAGAGGGGGTTTCGTCACGCACATTCCAATCCGCGGGACACGGCACGGCGGAATTGTGTTTTCGTCGGAAGGTTGACGAAGGGCTGCGGCAACTCGATGCCGGCGAAGGTATCGATCACGAGGAAGCGAAACGGCGGCTTGGCAAGTGGATCTGGTCCTAGTGCTCAGTAACACCATGTTTGATGGGTGCCACTGGCGTCTCGCCAGTGCAATACAAACCGGGGCTTGCTCGTTATTGTTTCAGGAGATCGTTGCGCGTATGTGGGGCCACAAACGAGTGTACGCGGAATGAGCTCTAACCCAACTTCGCCAGTCCTGCCCGGAAATCCGTTTTTCTGAAAATATTTTG
>CAZDHN010000854.1:0-2464 GCA_964505115.1 uncultured Planctomycetaceae bacterium | reverse complement strand
CGAGCCAAAATATTTTCAGAAAAACGGATTTCCGGGCAGGACTGGCGAAGTTGGGTTAGCCCGGTCGCCTGCGACCGGAGAACCGGGGAATCCGCCGCACATCCGGTCGCGGGCGACCGGGCTAACAGTGAATCACGAACCGTATTGTGCCTGCCCACCGGTCGATCTAGAATTGATGCACCTTTTGGGAGAATCTGGTGAAAACAATTAACGTCGTCGGATGCGGCAAGGTAGGCAAGACGCTCGCGCGGCTCTGGGCTGAAAAGGGCGTCTTCTCGGTCCAAGCCGTTCTGAACAGGTCGCTCCAAAGCAGCCGCCGGGCGGTCGATTTCCTCGGCGGCGGCCGTGCCGTCGAGAGCTACGCCCAATTGGGACCGGCCGACGTGGTGATGATCTCCGCCTCCGACGAGTCGATCGAGGCCTGTTGCCGGGAATTGTGCCGCGACGGGAACATCGCCGAGGGCACGGCCGTCTTCCATTGCAGCGGCTCGCTGCCCTCCGACCTGCTCGACCCGGCCCGCAAACTGGGCGCTTCGATCGCCAGCCTGCACCCGGTCAAAAGTTTTGCCGATCCGGCACGATCGGTGGAGACCTTTGCCGGAACATACTGCGCCGTCGAAGGTGACCGGCCGGCCCGCGAACTCATCACCCGGGCACTGGCAAGCTGCGGAGCTAAGGTGTTTCGCGTGGAGCCGGAGTTCAAGACGGTCTATCACGCGGCAACCGTGGTCGCGAGCAACTATCTGGTCGCCCTGATGGAGGTGGGCCTGCGCTGCTTCGAGAAGGCGGGTGTTTCCCGCGAAGTGGCCACGCCAATCATCGAACCGATCGTCAAGGGCACTTTGGAGAACGTCTTCAAACTGGGGCCCGCCGCCGCACTGACGGGCCCGATCGCCCGAGGCGAACTGTCGGTCGTGCAAACTCAATGCGAGGCGTTGGGCCAGTGGGACCCGCTGATCGAGCAAGTCTACAAGGCCCTGGGCCAAGTGGCCGTCGAACTCTCGGCCGACCAAGGCAACGCCGACCCCGAAGCCCTGGCCGCCATCACGCGATGCCTTTGCGATGAAGGTGCGTGAGACGTGAGGGGGGGCTCCGCCACAAGGTCGTTCTTGTAGACGCGTTTTAGTTGCATCACCCAACCCCTGATCAAATAACACCGGGACCGGCCATAATTCTCATGATCCCCCCTTGACGATTGACGTCTGGACGTCTACAATCCAGGCATGAGTGAAAAGACGCTTAGATACGCGCCGGGTCGCGTCCGAGATGCCATTTTGCGGGTATTTACACGAACCTCGCGGGGCTTGTCGATCCAGCAGGTCGAGGAGCAGGTTGCCAAGGCCATCGGCCCGACCCCGGCTTCTTCCGTGAGGTCCTACCTGAGTCTGAACACGCCGCAGCAATTTCTTCGAGAACGTCGAGGCGTATATCGACTCAATCCAGCGTATTTCGGCGGAACGAGGGCGGCGCCCGGAAAGGCCGTGCCGCGACAATCATCCGTGGCAATTGGTCGCGCGACATTTGTTCACGACGATTGTTTCGACTGGCTTGATCGCCGTGAGGACAACAGTATTCACGCTGTTGTAACGGACCCGCCGTATGGACTCCATGAGTATACGCCTCAGCAGCAACAGAAGATGCGAAACGGCAATGGAGGCGTGTGGCGGATACCGCCGTCATTTGACGGTCACAAGAGATCGCCACTTCCCCGCTTCACAACGCTCACCGAGTCGCAACTCGATCAACTGCGGAGCTTCTTCTTCGTGTGGGCTCGCCTGTTGCTGCCCAAGTTGGTGCCGGGAGCTAACGTGATCGTTGCCTCTAATCCTCTGCTCTCACACATTGTGTCCGGGGCTTTGACCGCCGCGGGACTGGAGCGTCGGGGAGAGATTATTAGGTTGGTGATGACGATGCGCGGCGGCGATAGGCCAAAGGCCGCGCACGAGGAATTCCAAGCGGTAAGCGTGATGCCCCGGTCGATGTGGGAGCCGTGGATTGTGTTTCGCAAACCGATCGAAGGCCGTGTGCAAGACAACCTACGAAAATGGAAGACCGGCGGTTTCCGACGTCCGTCTGCCCAAAGGCCGTTCGGCGACGTGATCGCGTCGGCACCAACAAGGAGCAACGAGCGCAAGTTGGCTTCTCATCCCAGCCTGAAGCCGCAAGCCTTCTTGCGGCAGATTGTCAGAGGGGTCTTGCCTCTCGGAGAAGGCGTCGTGCTGGACCCCTTTGCCGGGGCTGGTTCAACGTTGGCGGCCGCGGAAGTGGCCGGTTACAGCAGCATCGGAATTGAGAAGGACAAACGCTACTTCGACATTGGACGAGACGCCATCCCGAGATTGATCGAATTCACGCCAAACGGTGAAGTCTAGAGCTTGAATAGCCAATTGTTGCGAAGCTTCTTGATACCTTCTCGGTGCAGCGTGGCAGTTCGCGTGCCCAATTCGCCGCGCGCGTTACGCCT
>CAZDHN010000853.1:0-2485 GCA_964505115.1 uncultured Planctomycetaceae bacterium | reverse complement strand
CACGGCGTCGATATCCTTGGCTTCGAGCAGTTTGCGGTAGTCGAGGTAGGCGCGAGACTTCCGCTTGGCGGCGGTCGATTCGGCGCGTCCGGCGTCGAGGTCGGCCACCGCCACGATCCGGCCTTCTTTTGGAATACCCATCAGTTGGTTGCCACGTCGGCCGACGCCAATGTAGCCTACCCCGATTCGCTCGTTAGCGCCCGGCCGGTCGGCCGCGGCCAGCACGCCGGCGGGGAGCAATGTCGGCAGGGCCACGCCGGCCGCGGCCACGCTACCGCTTCGGGTAAGAAAACGTCGTCGCGAAATTCTGTCGGTATGGTTCACTTGTCGATCTCCTTGATTTCACTCCCGCAAGGTGGGCGGTGCCGTCACCGCCGTTGATCCCACATTTCTTCAGCTTAGTCGGCCGCACAATTCAGTCAAGAGCCGTTTTGGGAAGTCGAGGGTCTTTTTTGGGAATTGAAAGGTTATGCGGGTCATGTTAGAATGGCTTCTTGGCGGACGCGGGAACACGTCCGTAGCTGAATTCGCAAGAATTCAGCCCACGAACGGAAATCCATCTGAATTCTTGCGAATTCAGCTACGACGGCTATTGGCCGCGTGACAATCAACGCTTGATGAATACATAACCCCACCACACGGTGCCCAGGCCGATGGCAAAGACTCGCAAAGTCGCACTGGCATTTCCGGTCTCCGAGGCGCACCTTGCGAGGATGGTGCGAGGGATTGTCAACTACGCCGATCAGCGAGGAGGTTGGGTTTTCAGCTTCTGCCCGGAAACGTCGACCAACTCGCTGGCCGGACTCAAGGACTGGCCGGGCGACGGGGTCATTGCGGTGGTCAACACCAAGGCCGAAGCCCGGGCGATGCTCCGGACGGGGCTGCCGGTGGTAAATTTCTCGGGCTCGTTGCGTGACGCGGGCCTGCCGCGCGTAATGGTCGATCAGGAGGCGATAGGGCGACTGGCCGCCGAGCACCTGCTGGATTGCGGATTCCGCCGCTTCGCCTACCACGGTCTCCGGCGAGTTTGGTCCTCCGAGCAGCGCCGGCGCGCGTTTGTCGAGCATGTTTCACGCCGCGGTGGCGAGTGTTCCGTACTGGAAGTCCCCAGCAGCATCGGCCGCCGCCGCTCCTGGAGCGATTGGCAGGAGCCGCTCCAACAGTGGCTGGGGACGCTCAAGCCGCCGGTCGGACTGATGGCCGTTCACGATCGCCGGGCGACCATGGTGCTGGACGCCTGCGGCCGGCTGGGACTCCGCGTGCCCGACGACGTGGCCGTAATCGGCGCGGACAACGACGAGGTATCCTGCGAGATCTGCCACCCACCGCTAAGCAGCATTAAGCGTAACGACTGGAAGCTCGGCCGCGAGGTGGCCGCGCTGCTGGATCGGCTGATGTCGGGCAAACGGCCGCCGAAGGGCGATATACTGGTCCCGCCCGAGGGAGTCGTCCGGCGCCGCTCGACCGACGTTGTGGCCATCCAAGACCCACACGTGGCCGTGGTGGCGCGCTTCATCCAAGAGCACCTCGACGAACCTTTCGGCATGGAGAGCCTCGCGCCGCTGGTGCCCATCTCGCGCCGTTGGTTGACGCACCGTTTCAAGGAGTGCCTGGGGCTCACGCCACACGAGTTCATCTGCCGGGCGCGGGTTGATCGGGCCAAGCAGTTGTTGGCCGGGCCGAAGAAGCTGCCCCTTATGCATGTCTCCAACGCCTGCGGTTTCAGCGAGCCCCGGCGTTTCCGGGTAGTGTTCCAACGCATCACCGGCACCACGCCGGCCGAGTACCGCCGCTCCCGCTTGACCGACCGGCGGTAGCGTCGTTGCGTGAGCGATCAACGTCCTGGTCCCCGATCGGTTTATCGCCCCCGTCCCCGAGCCTTCTTCCCTTTTGCTGGTATTGCTGGATGCCGCCGGCCAGACGACTTCTCCCTCCAATTTCGCGATTTTGCGGTTCTCGCTCGTTCTTGATATTCGCGAGGTTTCTGGGTACGCTCAAGTCAATCCCACACGGGTCTGCCCCGAGGACCTGCCCCCTGCCGATCATCAACTTGCCGCCCAAAAAACAGACTGGACCAATACAATGACGCGCGCCACCACCGTTTTGCTCTGCATTTCTCTTGGACTCTTTGCCGTATCGCATGTGTCGTCGACAAACGCGGCCGAAGCGATCAACCTGGTTCGCAACCCGGGTTTTGAAACGGCCGACGGCGGCCAGCCGGCGTTCTGGGGGCAACGCACGCCAAGCGATATCGACCGCACGCTGAGTTGGGATTCGGCCGAATGTCGTTCCGGCCGACGCTGCCTGAAGATCGAGAACCGTGCCGCCACCCTCAGCCGCTGGCGGACCGGACAACTGCACGATTTCTCGCTGGCGCCCGGTGGCAAGTGCCGCCTGACCGGTTGGATTAAGACCAAGGACGTCGTGGGCGACGCGCATCTGCAACTCTATTTCATTGCACCCGACGGCCACATCGCCGCCCAGC
>CAZDHN010000852.1:0-2487 GCA_964505115.1 uncultured Planctomycetaceae bacterium | reverse complement strand
TGTAAGTGCAAGACACCACCGTTGACAAAAGGGGCGAGGGGCCAGGGACCAGGGGTGAGTGAAACACCGTCCAGCGAGATTTTTTCTCGCCCCTAATCCCTGGCCCCTAATCCCTTCCCTGAAAACTGGTTAGGCGTAGACAATCCTACTCGTCCTTACACTTTGAGTTTTTTAATTAGTGAGTTTGAATTCGCTTTTTTGGGAGACTGAAGTCAATGGTAACGAAAGTTGACACTGAAATCTGCACCGGCTGTGGCGAGTGCGTTGAATCCTGCCCCCTGGATGCCATCGAGGTAAAGGAAGATGTGGCCGTAGTGGACGAAGAGACCTGCGGCGATTGCGGCGCGTGCGTCGAAGTTTGTCCGGTTGAAGCCATCACCGTCGAGTAGCAAGGCGACCGGATCCAATCCGGCAACCCAGTGGTGGGCCGCGCGCAACGCGGCCCACTTTTTTGGCACAATGGCGACAATATCGAGACTGAAATCGCAATGAAAGCGAAAGACCGACGTCGGGAACAAACAGCGGAAATCGCGCTGATCGGCGATCTGACCGAGAACGAATCGGACTTGTTCGACAAGCTGCTCGAGGTAGAGCCGGGCGGCGAGTGCATTTTGTACATCGACTCGCTCGGCGGCAGCCCCTACACGGCAATGGCGTTGACGTCGTCGATCATGTTGCGCAAACTACGGGCAACCGCCATCGTGGCCGGCGAGTGTTCCTCGGCCGCGCTGTGGCCCTTTGCCGCTTGCCGGAAGCGCCTGGTCACGCGATACAGCGTCCTGCTCTTCCATCCGATGAAATGGCAGAGCGAGGAGAACGTCGGCCTGGCCGAGGCATCGGAATGGGCTCGGCATTTCGGCCAATTGGAAACCGACATGGACCGCCTGCTGGTCGACCTGCTGGGCACGACGGCCGAAAAGATAGCCGAATGGTCCAGCCCGGGACGATACGTAAGCGGACCCGAACTGGCCGAGGCCGGCTTGGCCGAACTGATCGAGCTTGCCCCGTTGGAGTTGCTTGTACCAAAACCCAAGCGAGGGATGGGGCTGAAAAGCTAGTGTTTCGTCGCCGGGCTTGCCCGCGGGTGCCACTGCTGGCTTGCCCAGCAGTGCGAAGCAGAACCGCCGCAAAGACACTGCTGGGCAAGCCAGCAGTGGCACCCAACGCTCAGCCATCCATGGACACAACAGCCATGCGAATAGCCGTATTCATCCTGATTGTCATCTTCTGCCACGGCTGTTCCCGGCAGCAGGGGCTACCGTCCGCGGATGAGCCGGGCGCCGAATATGGCGAGCTCGTCGGCCTGAAGGAAACGCCGAACAAAAGCCTCCGCGACGAGTTGGCTCGAATTGTCGAAGAGCGCGGCACGCCCAAACTGCTGACGCGGGAGCTTCCACCCAACGACGATAACGTGGCCGCCGCTCTGGTCGACCTGTTTCCGTCGGGCGGTTTGGCGGCCATTCTGTCGCGCTCCGAGAAACTCTTTCCCACCGGCCAGTTCAAGTTCAGCCCGATTGAACTGGAATGCGCGGTTCATTTCAAAAAGACTTACGACCAGCAGCGTCTTGCCGCCCGCAAGGCCCTGGACCGGCCGGAGTGCGACTTCGGCATCCTTCACACGGCCGGCTTCCTGGCCGAGTTGCCGTTTATCGACGTGGTCCGGATCTGCGCTCGGCTGGAAGCGTTCGCGGCAGTCGAGGCACTTGCCGATGATAAGCCGGCCGAGGCGCTCGAACCGTTCGAGTACATGATGCGTCTGGCGGCCTGCCTGGCCGCCGAGCAGCGAGTCGCCTGCCGCATGGAGGCCGCCTTCCTCCGCGAGGAAGCCCTGGGCCTGCTCCAGGCAATAGTCGATCACCCCAAGGTCACGCGAGAAGATGTCGATAGGCTCTGCCAAATCGTCGAAGAGCAATTGAAAACCTGGCCCAAGGACGCGGATGTCTGGATCGGCGATCGGGCCATGGGAATGCACGCCTACGAAGTGGTGCGCGACGGCAAAATACTCATCCTGCTGACCAACGAGGAACTCGAGGAGTTCGACAAGCAGGGAATTCTCGACCAACTGCCGAAAAAGGCCAAGCAGGGAATCGACAAGGATGAATTGTACTACCTCGAAACCATGCGGAAGGTCATCTCAAGTTGCAACGAGCCCTATTACCGGCGGGCCGACCTGTTCAAGGAGATTCACAAGGAACTCCAGCAAAAACTCGACTCGGCCGAGTTCCCCATCGTGGCCGGCCGAATGCTCTTGGCCGATATCGAGAAGGGACACGCCGTCCAGGCTCGAGATCGGGCACGCTCGGAGGCCTGGGCGCTGGCACTGGCCACGGCAAGCGGACGTAAACCGCCCGTCTACGCGACCAATCCGCTGACGGGAAAGAAGTATCGCGTGGTCGAACAAGATAACCGGATAGCCGTCTGGAACGTCGGCCCCGACCGGCAGGGCGAAAACCGGCCAATCGTCGTCCCCGACCTGAGAAAGAAGAA
>CAZDHN010000851.1:0-2489 GCA_964505115.1 uncultured Planctomycetaceae bacterium | reverse complement strand
GCCCCGCCTTGGCGGCCGGCGTACCCGGCCCAACCACCTGCACCGGACACCCCTTGCCGCGCACCTTCGGGTCCATCACCACGTGACCCATATACCCGCTACGGTCCTCAAACTCGTGGAAACGGGGGCTGCTCAACTCGATTCGCGCCACGGCCGCCCCGCGGTTGGTGAAGGTGACCAACATGCGGTACGGGCTGTTTGGGTCGAGCGAACCGATCGTCGGCCATGTTTCGGGCACGACCTCTGCCGCTGCTTGCGGCTCCTCGGCCGGAGGCTTATCGGCCGGCTCTTGCTCGGCCGGCTCTTGCTCAACTGGCCGGTCGGGGGCACCGAGCTTGCCGGGCTCCTTCTCCTTCGCGGGCTCGGCCCCTTTCTGGTCGGCACCATCATCCACCTTCTTCGCGGCTTTGGGCGCCTCCTTGGGCGGCGGGTTAAGCTTGGACATCAACATGGCGTTGGCTGCCAGAATGCCAAACGCCAGGAGAAGAAAGACAGCGAAACGTCGTTCCATTAGAAAAAGACCTTGGGTCTGTAGTGTGTTGATGGTCGCGGGTTCCCGCCTGGGAACTCGCGAATGGGAACTCGCGAAGAAGATGCCGCGGTGCCTATCGTCCGTCGCGCAGCCGATCGCCCAGGAAATTGTCCAGGTCGGGAACCTCGTAAATCTTTTCGATCGCCCGTTCGACCGGATACTCAACCCGCCGGAAACGAACCACGTCGTCATCCAGAATCACGTAGCACGACCGGGGATCGCCGTCGCGCGGCTGGCCTACCGAGCCCACGTTGATCATCGTCTTCCGGTCGGTCAGGCGATACTCGTAACCGAACTCGTCGGGCGCCGAGAAGTTGAGGTCCTCGGAAAACACGCCCGGCACGTGGGTATGGCCTTGGAAAGAATACTTGCGGATCAGGGCGAATATCTTCTCCATTTTCCGCTGGTTGTAAATGTCTTCGGGAAAGACGTATTCGTTCAGCGGATTGCGGGCCGAGCCGTGGATCAGCAGCAGGTCGCCGTCCTGATGGTTCCGGGGCAACTCGCCCAGGAAGTCCCAGCGACGATTCGCATCGGCGCTTCCTCCGGAGCCTTCCAGTTGGCTTCGGGTCCAGAAGATCGCCCGTTCCGCGCCGGAATTGAACCCCTCGGGATCGAACAGGGCGCCCTGATCGTGGTTTCCCAGCAGGCAGACCTTGCAGCTTCTATTAACAATGTCGATGCACTCGCGCGGATTGGCGCCGTAGCCGACAATATCGCCGAGGCAATAGATTTCATCGACCTCTTGGACCCGAATGTCGGCCAACACCGCTTCGAGACTTTCGAGATTGCTGTGAATATCGCTGATGAACGCTCGTTTCACGCGGGCACATCTCCCCCAGGGTGACGAATGCGAAAAGCCGTCAGCCGTCGCGTCACAACGGCTACGCGAGGCACTCGGGCGTCTTCGGGATACGATTCCAGAACAGCCAATTGTAGCCGGATTCGCAAGAATTCGGTTCTTTGCGTCACTGCTGAATTCTTGCGAATCCAGCTACAATCGAACATCTTCGGAATTTAACTGCAAGACAGTCTATTGTCGCAAAACTATCCGGTCAAGTCGAGACGCCCCTTGCCTGTTGCCGGCCTCCGTGCCAAGCTGAGGATAATCGGGCCGGTAGCCGTACATGGGGACTGTCCCAATTTTCGCGGCGAGCTTGACTTTGCCGTCGAAATGGCCGTTTTCGCCGCGAAAATGGGACTGTCCCCCTCTGCGCTACGGAAGGGGACAGGTCCATGTTTTCGGCCGATCATAGCCCCAAGAATACATCCACCAGCCGAAAAATGGACCAGTCCCCAACTTGCCATGTATAATTGACAACCCTCCCCCCCAAATAAAGCAGAACGTGAAGATACTGGCCCTGGAAACCACCGAACGACTCGGCACCATCGCGGCCGCCGATGGCGATAAACTGTTGGCGGAACTGGAGTTAAACCCAAAGCAACGGGCTGCCCAGTCGCTCGCGCCGGGGTTGAAGACACTCCTTGAACAGGTCGGCTGGAAGCCGGCCGACGTTCAGCTCGTGGCCGTCACTTCCGGCCCCGGCTCCTTCACGGGGCTGAGGATCGGCATCACCACGGCAAAAACGTTTGCCTACGCGGTCGGGGCCGAGGTCTTGGCGGTAGACACGTTGGAAGCAATCGCCGCCGGAGCACCCCTTTCGGTCGGATCGCTGCCGGTCGAATCGCTATCCGTCGCCGTGGACGCTCAGCGCGGAGATGTCGTCACCCGATCGTTCCGGCGGTCGGACAATGGCTCGTTACTGCCGACCGGTGACGAGGCACTCGTCAACGCCGACGCCTGGCTGGCCAGTTTGACGCCCGAAACGTTCGTCTCCGGACCGGTGCTGCACAAACTCGCTGATCGGCTGCCCGACCAGATCACCGGCCTGCCTCCCGAGTTCTGGCCGCCCAAGGCCGCCATGGTAGCCCAACTCGCCCAATCGCTCCACGCCGC
>CAZDHN010000850.1:0-2494 GCA_964505115.1 uncultured Planctomycetaceae bacterium | reverse complement strand
ACTGGATGGTAATCGGCGACGCCGAGGGCCGCTGGAGCGTCACCATGCGACTCTCGCTGGAAACCCGCGAGGCCGCCAATCACACCAAAGACCACGCCGTCGCCGCGACGACGTAAGCGACCGCTTATCGGTCGAGCATTCGTTGAAAAAGGGTGCCACTGCTGGCTTGTCCAGCAGTGCAAGGCATGAGCCCGCGAAAACACTGCTGGGCAAGCCAGCAGTGGCACCCAACGCAGCCCCTACCTGGCCAGCGCGAACCAATCCACCTCCGTCTCGCAGCGGTCGGCTTGCCAGGCTACCTCGGTTAGGATCGGCACGCGGCAGTGGGTGGCAAGCTGTTGGCGGTTCGAGGCCGTGCTGAGGTCGTCATCCGCCGGGCCGGATTGGTTCAGCACCACGCCCGCCACGTCCAGCCCGCCGCGATAAGTTGCGGCCACCCAAAGCGTTTGCAGCGTGTGGTTGATTGTCCCCAGCGTGTTTCGGCTGACGACAATCAGAGGGAAGCCCAAATCGCGTGCCAGATCGGCCACGTAGAGGTCGTCACCCATCGGGCACATCAGTCCGCCGACGCCCTCGACCAGGACGATGTCGACCCCGGCTTTGCCCCAGTATTCGATACCGCCGGTAAGCAGGGCGGCATCGAGCTGTTTCCCCTCGGCCCTGGCGGCCAGATGGGGTGCCAGGGGCGCCTCGAATCGCTGTGGGCAAACCCGATCCAACTCACCCGGCCGACCGGCGGCTTGCCAGAGCGCCACGGCGTCGTCGGACACCAGCGCGTCGCCCTCGTGGCGACAATCACTGGCGGCCGGCTTGTAGACGCCGACGCGATGTCCGGCGGCGCAAAGCGATCGGGCGATGATCGCCGCCACGTGGGTCTTGCCCACCTCGGTGTCGGTCCCGGTAATGAACAGTCCTCGCAAGTTATGTTCGCTCCTTGCGCCAAGCTATAAAGCCGCGACCGTTGGTCGCGCTGGAAGTTTCGCGGAACGATGTCTTTCTTGGCCCGTGCGCGACCAACGGTCGCGGCTTTATAATGCGCGGGGATGGGCAAAACCGTCGGGGTGCTAGTGGTCTGTCACGTCTTGTTCGATGGGTGGTTGAAGGGTGCCACTGGCGTCTCGCCAGTGCCGATTAGCCCGGAGCTTGTTAGTTGACATTCCCAGAGCCCGCCACGCGTCTACCGATTTGTGGCCGCACAAGCGGGAATCCGCAAATACGCCCGACGATCTCCTGTAACAATAACGAGCAAGCTCCGGTTTCTGTTGCACTGGCGAGACGCCAGTGGCACCCATCATCATGGCTGATACAGACCACTATTGATCCTTGCGTAGTCAATGCGCGGATCAAGGGGGTTCCGCCAGGGGACCGGGCTTCGCCCTCGATCATTAACTATGCAAGGGTCACTAATCACAGTTCGAGAAACTCTTCGACCGCCTCGCGCATTATGGCCCGGTCGGGATCGACGCCGGTCCAAAGTCGGAAGTTGATTGCCGCCTCCTCGATGAACACCTCCACCCCGTTCACGGTGGAACAGCCGCGCTCGGCCGCTTCGCCGAGCAGCCAGGTGGCGGGCTGGTTGAGCGTTACGTCGACGACTATCGCCGGGGGAGATAGTTCGCCGAGGTCGAGCGGCAGGGGAGTGTCCGGATCGAGATCGCCGGCCGAGGTGGCGTTGATCAGCACGTCTGTCTCCGGCCCAAAGTGGTAGTCGCCCTTCCAGCCGACCGCCGAAAGGGGCATTTCCGAAAGGGGCATTTTCGACTCATCGCTGCCCAACATTTCGATCAACTCGTAAGCCTTCGACTCGGTCCGGCCCAGAACGATCAGTTCGGCCACGCCGGCGGCGGCCAATTCCAGGCCGACGGCCCGAGCCACTCGGCCCGTACCCAGCAGGAGGATCCGCTTATCGGCCGGATCGATTTGACGGCGGAGCGATTCCACCACTGCCTTGCCTTCGGTATTCTCGCCGACCAATTGGCCGTCTTCGCCGAGCAGCAGGTTGACGGTTCCGATCCGCCCGGCCGCTTCGCTGGTGCGGTCCAGGTGTTCGATAACCGCTTGCTTATGCGGATCGGCACAGTTCCCGCCGCAGAACCCCATCGCCCGCATCCCCCGCACGGCGTCGCCCAAATCGTCGGGCGCGACCTCCACGCTCAGGTATCGCCAGTCGAGGTTGTGGTGGGTGAAGGCCTCCTGGAGCATGTACTGGGTAGGATTCCGCGAGAGCGGATGGCCCACCAGCGCAAGGATCGGCTGAAGCGACAAACTCGACACGCAAGGCTCCCTGAATTGCTCCCTTCCGACAATCAATTCAACCGTCCATTATTCTGACCGGAAATAGAACCGATTGCAAGACCTCCCCCCCTAATTGCCGCCTGCCAGATCGCGGTCTACTTCGGGTGTCGGAGCGAATCCTTGAGGATTTCAATCGCGCGGTCGATGTCGGCGGCGTCGACGTCGAGGTGGGTAACCGCCCGCATCGTCGCCGGACCGG
>CAZDHN010000849.1:0-2494 GCA_964505115.1 uncultured Planctomycetaceae bacterium | reverse complement strand
TCCGCACTGGCTCCATCTTCGGCGGCGTTCACTGTATGACAAACACTCTCCAAAGCGCCCGCGGCGAGAGCGACCGTCCCCAGAAAAGCTCGGCGTGATGTTTGTCCAGGATTTTGCTTTCCCATGATATCAACCTCTCCTCTCAGTTTGTTTTCGGATAATTCTGATTCGGGCCGGGGTAACCGTTCAGGCGTTTGACGCCGACTGTCTCTTCCGCAGAATGCGATCCGTTGGTCGCTTCCAAAATCGACGTGACGCCATCTGGCGGGGTGCCGGCTTCCCTTTCTCTTAAAACGCATTCCCTCCTTTCTCTTAAAACGCATTCCCTGCGATTACGTTACCGTCGTTGTAGTTGGTGAGGTTCTGGTAGGCGTAGTCGCCGGCGTTGGGTGCGGTGGTGCTGAAAGTGCCGGCGGCCATTTCGGGGTTCGTTTCGATGTTCTCGCTGATGAAGTGGACCGACCCGTCGCAAAACAGGAAGTTCGCCCCGCCCGGATGCCGGCTGCTAACCGTGAACCGGGAATACTTGGAGTCACCGCTGGTTTCCGCGGTGGGTGTTCCAGCGTAGGGCGAGTTGATGGGCCTGGTCGAATAGAACTTGAAGCTGCAGTTGCTCGTGACCCGGCCGCTCCAGATGCCGCCGATCGACTCGTCGGACAGCGCTCGTTCCGATACCAGAAACGTATTGCTCAATCCGTCGGTAATCTCCGCGATCCGCACGCATAATGGCACACTTGGCACCATCGCCGGATAGCCGAACATCGCGCCGTTGGCCACGTAGTTCGCCGTGGGATAGTTGTTGTAGTACTTGTTCAGCGCGGCGCCCGTGTCGGACGGGCAGCGGTAGATGTCGAGCCGGGTCATAATCGGGGTGCCCTCGGTTGGGGGCGGGATCTCGCCGCTGGGCGACAATTGGTCGTACAAAGGCTTCTGCTCGATGAACGGCAGGATGCTCGTGTGCCAAGAAAAGCCATCCGAGTCGCGAGGGGACCCGATCGGAAAGCTCCGCAGCGCATCGTGGTAGCTATGCATGGCCAAGCCGATTTGCTTCAGGTTGTTGGTGCAATGCAGCCGCCTGGCCGCCTCGCGCGCCGCCTGCACCGCCGGCAAGAGCAGGGCAATCAGAATGCCGATGATCGTGATGACCACAAGCAACTCAACGAGCGTAAACCCGCCCGACCGCCTTGTCGTTCGAGATCGCATTGGGTGACCGCCTGTTTTCGAGCGCGAAGGAATGTCAGCGTGCGGAACGCCGACAGCGGCCAAAGGGCAACAGCCACAGGCCGGCCAGCACGAGCAGCGCGACCGTGCCCGGCTCGGGCACCGCGAGGATGCCGAACTGGCTATTGTGGTTCAGCACGGCCCACACCGCCGCGCTGCCCGTATCGATACCCCAGGAACCAAGGTGCGCGTCCAAATCGGTGCTGTACGCGGTGGTAAAAGCATTCCACGAACCCGAGTATCTCTCGACCACCTCGCTGCCGGCGCCGAAATTACCGGCCACCGCGCTGACCCACTGCGTGCCATCGAGCCACGCCAGATACAGGCCGCCCTCGGTGGCCGGGCCGACCAGGCTTGCATCGTAGCTCATTTGCAGGACGAAGGGGTCGCTTGGCTGCGAGCCGCCGGCCATGCCGCTCAGCCGCAGCACGTCGCTGACCGCGCGAAGGTACGGGGCCGTGCCCTGCGCCTCGCCGTCAGCAAACGTGCGCCAGGCCATGCCAATGTCAAGCGAGTCGCCGCTCTGATTCGTGCCGGCCAGCAGTTCGGCCTCCGTGTTGAAGCCGGCCAGCCTGGGCTCGCCGACGATTTGTGAGCCGAGGCCCGCCAGCAAAGCCCCCGCGGCCACCCGCCGCGCGATGTTCGGTTCCGTGCCGTCAAACGTCGTGCCGGCGGAGGCGACCAGCACGTCGGCCGGGCCGTTGTTGGCCAACGAGCCCGTCACTTCCAGCGTGCCGCCGTTGACCGTCGTGGTGCCGGTGTAGGTGTTGGCCGCCGCAAGCGTTAGCGTGCCGAGTCCCGTCTTCACGATGCCGGCCGCGCCGGCCGCGCTGCCACCGTCGGTCTTGCCGTCAGTTACGATGGCATCAGTCCACAAGGAGTCGCCGCCGGCGACGTCGAACGTGCGGTCGACGGGGGCGGCAGTGGTGTTCAACCAGACGAACCTCTTGCGGACTCCCAACATGCCGTCTCTTTGAATGGTCGAGGTCCCGGTCGCGCTGACGTCGCCGCCGAGGATCAACGCGGATCCGGCGGACAAACCTTGGATATACATGAGGATTCGACTGTTGTTGAGCGTCAGGCCGCCAGGGCCCACCGCAAGTGAGCCTACGGAACTGCTGCCGTGGAGAGTGAAGTTATTGTTGGAACCTACGCTCTGCGAGTTCAGATTTGTCAGCGTCAAGCCACCAAAGCTGAGTTCGGCGCCGCTATTGATGGCAACCATGGTGTTTCCGCTTCCGCCGGTGAAATCGCCCTCCCCGGTGATCGTCCA
>CAZDHN010000848.1:0-2496 GCA_964505115.1 uncultured Planctomycetaceae bacterium | reverse complement strand
GATGAACATATTGATAGTCGGCAACGGCGGGCGGGAACACGCCTTGGCTTGGAAAATTGTCCAGAGCACTCGGGCGGGCCGAGTGTTTGTCACGCCCGGCAACGCCGGCACGGGCCTAGATGCCGAGAATATCAACATCGCCGCCGACGAGACGGTCGAACTGATCAACTTCGCCAAGCAGAACAAGGTCGAGCTGACGGTCGTCGGACCCGAGGCGCCCCTGGCGGCCGGGCTGGTCGACGTATTCCAGCAAGAGAACTTTCGCGTGTTCGGGCCCAACAAGGCAGCCGCCGAGTTGGAGGCGAGCAAAGTATTCTGCAAAGACCTGCTCAGAAGCGCCGACGTGCCGTCCGGCGAATATCATACTTTCTCCGACGCCGATCGGGCGGTCCAGTTCCTCGAAGATCGGGAAGATGTGCCTACCGTCGTCAAGGCCGACGGGCTGGCCGCCGGCAAGGGCGTAATCGTCTGCTCCAACCGCGACGAGGCCCTGGAGGCCGTCGACCAGATCGCCCGCCAAAAGGCCTTCGGATCGGCCGGCGACCGGCTGATTATCGAAGAGCGGCTCGACGGCCAAGAGGCAAGCGTGTTGGCCATTACCGACGGCAAGACGATCGTCACGCTACAGCCGGCCCAGGACCACAAGCCGGCCCACGACGGCGACAAGGGCCCCAACACGGGCGGCATGGGCGCATATTGCCCCGCCCCGCTGGTCGACGACAAGATGCTCCATTGGGTCGAGGAGCACGTTCTGGTGCCCACCGTTCATGCGATGAAGCGGGCCGGCCGGCCGTTTGCGGGCGTGTTGTACGCCGGCCTGATGATGACCAACCAGGGGCCCAAGGTTCTGGAATACAACGTCCGCTTCGGCGACCCCGAATGCCAACCGCTGCTGATGCGGCTGAAGACCGACCTGCTCGACGTACTGGAGGCCACGGCGGACGGACGGCTCGGCGAACTGGAACCGTTGGAGTGGGATCCCCGGCCGGCGGTCTGCGTCGTGATGGCCAGCGAGGGCTATCCGGGCAAGTACACCACGGGCCATCCGATCCGCGGTCTGGAAGAAGCGGCCGAGATGCCCAACGTCAAGGTGTTCCACGCCGGCACGAAGATGGTCGACGGCCAGGTAGTTACCGCCGGAGGCCGGGTGTTGGGCGTAACCGCGCTCGGTTCGACTATCGCCGGCGCCAAGCTAAACGCCTACACGGCCGTCAAGTGCATCCGCTGGGACGGCGCCTGGTGTCGAAAAGACATCTCCGACAAAGCCATGGCATTGGGCTGATCGTTAAGCAACCGACTTAGTCCGTAGGTCATGCTTCAGCATGACGCCTCTGACCGCAGGGTCAACGTGGTGCCCAAGGACAAACAATGCCGTTGGTTCCATGCACTTTTTCCCACGTTCCCGCCGCCTAGTTCACCGGCTCGACGGTCGCTTCAACTTCCAGCTTGGAGGAACCCTCGATGACGATCCTGCCCGTCGCTCCGTCAAGCAAGGTGATCTTCGAGGCGGTCAAGACGACGGAATTCTCTGTTTCGGGATCACGGATCAACTTGACCTCGATCACATGCTCGATAGGTCTCTTGTTTGGTAACGAACTAATCGTTAGCTCCAAACGACGTGCCTTGTCTCCCATTTGCATGACGGCGTCGTGACCGGGCACGAAGACGATCCTTGGGGCGGCGAGCACCACCTTGGCTTTGCCCTTTTCGCATCGGACGATCTTCACCGTGGCGACGCGTTGCGTCGACCGCTTCTCGCCATCTTGGGGTTCGGCGGCAACCAACTTCCAGGGGACGAGTCCCAGCAGAACCGCCGTTCCAAGAAGAATGGCGGATACGGCAACGACTCGACGTGACTTTCGATCATGGAACTTCATGGCGGACAACCTCCTTGTCAAGGACTCCATCGGTCCAGCCGTCCCCATCGACATGGTGGGAAACAACCGACTTGGACCGAGTTTACTCACGACGGACACCAGCAGCTTTCCATAGCCAACCGGATCATGGCGTTGCCGGGCGATGGCAAGTTCATCGGCCGCGACCTCTTGGGCCATGTTCAACCGACGCTCGTTCAACCAGACCAGTGGGTGGAAGAATAACAGGGAACGCACAAGGGCGGCAAACAGGCCCCAGAGTAAGTCGGCACGTCGAATGTGCGCTAGTTCGTGCCCCAGAACCATCGCCTGTTCCGACGCAGTTAGCCGACGCCGTGTTTCCGCTGGAACGACGATGGCGGGTCGAAGGACGCCAATCAGCATGGGACTGCCGCGGCCCGCGACTTCAAGCAGTTCAGGGCTGGTTCGCAAGCCGAACAGCCTTCCATGGAACTTCAATTGTTCAAGCATGGGCACGGACTCAATGGCTTGGCTTCGTCGTCGCAGACGTTTAACCGCGAGCCAAGCGATCAGCAGCCGGGACAGATTCCAGCCGACCCCGACAAACCAGGCGGCACACAACACGATTCGTATCCGAGGCGGGCCAGACCAAAGCTGACTG
>CAZDHN010000847.1:0-2502 GCA_964505115.1 uncultured Planctomycetaceae bacterium | reverse complement strand
CGCTGCGAATCAACCCGGGCTTCGGACACGGGCACAGCCAGAAGACCAACACGGGTGGACCGCAGTCGAAACACGGTATCTGGCACGAGCAACTCGACGATTGCCTGGCACGAGCCAAACGTTACGACCTGACGGTCAGCGGGCTGCACATGCACATCGGCTCCGGCGCCGACATGGAACACCTTTCGCAAGTTTGCGCGGCCATGGAGAAGGTGGCCCTGGCGGCTGGTGAGTCGGTCCGCTCGATCAGCGCCGGCGGCGGGCTGCCCATCGCGTACCGCGAGGATGAATCCGAGGTCGACATTGCCGCTTACCATGCCCTCTGGGACGCCACGCGAAAACGTCTGGAAGCCGCCTTCGGCCACCCGGTCGACCTGGAGATTGAGCCGGGACGCTACATCGCGGCCGAAAGCGGCTATCTGGTGACCGAGATTCGGGCGATCAAACAGCAGGCCGAAAACACTTTCTACCTGGTCGACGCCGGCTTCAATAACCTCGCCCGACCGATACTCTACGGGGCCTATCACCACATTTCAATCGTACCCGGTGACGGCCGAACCGATCGGCCCGAGCAAGACGTTATCCTGGGCGGCCCGTTGTGCGAGTCGGGCGACATTTTCACCCAGGAAGAGGGCGGCGTGGTCATCAAGCGACGGCTTCCCGTCGCCTCGGTCGGCGAACTACTGGTCATCGAGTGTGCCGGGGCGTACGGCTCCGTGATGGGCTCGAACTACAACTCCCGACCCATGGCCGCCGAGGTCCTCGTTCAAGACGGCCAGGCCCGCCTTATCCGCGCCCGTCAAACTTTCGAGAACCTCGTCCGCGACGAGTCGATCCCCGCGGCGGAATAGCAGCTCGTTAAGAAAGTACGTTGTTGGCAATTTGGGTGCCACTGCTGGCTTGCCCAGCAGTGTTTTCGCGGGCCTTATGCCTCACACTGCTGGACAAGCCAGCAGTGGCACCCTCACCGCTACGGCATTTGGCCTTCCGGTTCCCCGCCGTTGCAGGTTGCCAAAGCCTGATAGAGATCGAAGTTGACGGTTTCCGACAGGAACCGCACGCTGCCGTCAGCCACGAGGAACATGGCGCCGCCGGGGTGGAAACTGCCGAAGTAGAGATGGTTGAAGCGTACACCGTCATCAATACGATCGAGGCCGGCGTTGATTGGATGCTCGGCTACCCGGAAGGTGTAGCTGCATTCGCTGGTTGTCGTGGCTCCGAATATCCACGGCCGCACGTTGCCGGGAAAGCCGCTGAAATCACCCTCGGCATCCTGTTGCGAGAACTCACCCATGGCCAGCGTGTTGCTCAAACCGTCGGTGACTTCGCTGGCTTTTCGATTGAACCCCCAACCGAAGATACCGTTCTTGGGCATGGCGCCGCCGCCGCCGCTTGGCACGGTCTCCACTCCTGGTCGGATCACGCCGCCCACGCCCAGGTACGTACACGACGCCCCGTCCTTTAGTGGATTGTCTGCTCCCGTCACGACATCCGGCCCCGGATAGCTGGGGCACTTGTATACGGCGATTGGTGTGTAGCGGTGCGGTTCGTTAAAGGTGATACCGTCCAAATCGAGGTCGTCGAAGATGGATTGCTGCTCGATGAAGGGCAGCATGTAGGTGAACAGCCCGTGGGTTGCGGCGTCCGGGCTGCCCGGCGGAAGATACTCGCGATGCTGGCTCATGTAGTTATGCACGGCCAGCCCCATCTGCTTGAGGTTGTTCGAGCATTGCATCCGCCGCGCCGCCTCTCGGGCAGCCTGCACGGCGGGCAGCAGCAGCGCAATCAAAATGCCGATGATGGTTATCACCACCAACAGCTCGACGAGTGTAAAACCGCGATCAGATGTCGGACGGCCGGAAGACGGCCGGATGAGTACCGAGCACATGGACTACTAACCTCAAACATCGTTGGGTTACTTGGTGATGAGCTGATATTGTCCGCCGCCTTGCCGGCGACTTGAATGCCCGATCGGGCCCGCACGATCAATTGTCAGATTTGCCAGTCGCATTGTGCCAGAACTTCTTCCAGTATGCCCGATCTACCGCGTAGGCGTCAACCTGTTCGTTCGGACCCAACTTCTTGGGTAGTATGCCGTAACGCTGCATTTGGAAGATGTAGTAGTCGTTGGGCCGGAAGTCGGGCATGTCGAAACGCTTCTCCTCCCGCCGCTTTTGGGCCGACACATTGATCCGTGCCAGCATCTCCCGATAGTCGGGGTCGCTCGTGTCGGCGAATACACCCGGCTCGCAGAGCCCCAGCCCACCCGCCTTGCGGGCAAGCGGCGCTCTGAGCAGCATCGATTTCTCCGGCCGAGACAAATTGCAGAGCGACTGCGGCGGCCGGGCGTTACCGAACTTGTAGTAGCCGATGCCGCCACGTATTCGCTGCAAGTCGAGGAACTCATGCACCAGTGGCAGGGCGGGACCCTTCTCGCCGAACTGGAAGTACATGTTCTTGCCGATGGGACGCCTGGTCGGCCGGCTGCCGTGACACTGCCCG
>CAZDHN010000846.1:0-2508 GCA_964505115.1 uncultured Planctomycetaceae bacterium | reverse complement strand
ATCGGGCAACCTTCGCTTTGGTGGGCTAACAACTGTGATTTGCGGCACTAGTTTTGTGGCAGTTGCAGTTGTTCTGATCTGCGTTGTGCCGGCAGATGCGGCGATAATCCACCACTGGGCGCTGGACAACAACACGGCGTCCGATAGTGTAGGGTCTCTGAATGGAACCCCGAGCAACACGTTGGCCACGACCAACTTGCAGGGCGTGGCGAACAAGGCCATGGATTTCAATGGGACGTCGGGACGGGTCGAGTTTGTCTCGAATCTGGGCCTCGCCAGTACGGCTAATGGGACACTGGAACTTTTGTTTAGACCAGATTCGTATCATGCCGCAGCGTGGGGATATCTCATCTGGTCGCGGACAGGCACCAATAATGATGACCGGCTGTATCTGATAATCGACGATAATGCACCCACTCTCCAGTTCAGCTTTGGAGACAGCCCAACCTTTTACTCAGCCGATTTGAGCGGTCGCATGGGAACGAACGAGTGGCTGTATGTGGCCATGACCTGGGAGAAGGAGCTTGACAGCGAGTATACACTCAGGACCTACTTGTCGGACACGAATGGTACCGTTCAGCTAGAGGCAACGATAAGCGACATCGGCGGTACGCCACCCAACGGACCTTTTAAATTTGGTGGCAATGCTACTGGGTCGCGTTTCGACGGCGGCCTGGATGAAATAGCCTTCTACAACACCGCACTTGGCAAGGCCGACCTCCAGGCGAATTACGATGCGTTGATGATCCCGGAGCCATCGACCCTGGTTCTGTTGCTGGTGAGTGCCGTGAGCATGATGCTCGTCCGTCGGCGAAGGCAGTTCAACCGCAAGTAAACATAAAGGAGTTAGCCCCCGGTCTAAGGCTTGACAAAGCACTAGCAAGTGAATAACAACAATCGCAACCTAAAAGTAAGAAAAAAACATGAAAACCATTTCCAGTCTGTGTCTGAGTCTTTTCGTCTCACTGTGCATGCTTGGCGCCGAGTCGTACGCGGCGGAGCCTCGCCAAGGTAAGCAGCCGGCCGGGTGTAATTCGATTCTCCTGTTCTACTCCTGGGGTCACAGCAATATCGGCGACATCGGGATCACGCCGGGCACGCTGAGGTTACTCCAGCGCCATATTCCACAGGCCGAGGTCACCGTGGTTGCCAACTCACGTCCGGAGGCGACCCGTGAGTACCTCACGAAGCGATTTCCAAAGTGCAAGGTGATTGCCAGCCCCTTCGGTTCCAGTCAGATGTCGCCCGAGTTTGGCAAGGCGTTCAAGAAGGCCGATCTTATTCTCTACAACTCCGGCACGACGCTCTCCTATGGACGCTGGGGACGCAACTGGAACAACACGATGCGTTTTACCATGCCGCTGGTAATGGCCCGCGAGGCGGGAAAGCCTTATGGAATTTACTGCCAGTCGTTCGAGCGGTTCGCCTGGCCGAGTAACGCAATGTTTGTGCCTTTGCTCTCGGACGCATCGTTTGTGTTTTGCCGGGACAGCAATTCGCTGGGCTACTTGAAGAGCCTGGGTGTCGCTCCGCCGCTCATCCAGTTCGGCCCGGACGGCACGTTCGCCTTCGATCTGCGCGACGAGGCGGCAGCGGACAAATTCATGAAGAAGTACAATCTCCAGAACCGCAAGTTCATCACGCTGACCATCCGCACGAGCTGCCAGGGATTCATCGACAAGAAGCGAGAGGAGGCCCACGCAGCCAAGCTGCGCCATCTCATCGACAAGTGGGTGAACGAGACGGGCCTGGACGTGCTGATCTGCCCGGAAGTCAAGCACGAGATCGAGCCCGCCCGGCGGCTAATCTACGATCCGTTGCCGGCGGCGGTGAAGAAGAACGTCCGCTTCAAGGAGGACTTCTGGCTGCCCGATGAAGCGTTTTCGGTCTACGCCCGGGCACATACCATCGTGAGCATGGAGATGCACTCTATCATTTTGGGGTTGGCGGCCGGCACACCGGTGGTTCATCCCCGGTTCGTCGAAGCCGGTCGCAAGGCCTGGATGCTCCGCGACATGGGTGTCGAGCAGTGGCTGTTCGACATTGATAAGCAGCCCGCGGACAAGATCACCGCGGCACTCATGGATATCCACAACGACTACGACGGCGCGCTGGGCAAAGTGAAATCGGCCATGGCCATCGTACACAAGCGCCAGGCGGAGACCATGGCCATAGTGAAGCGAACGTTGGAAGAAGCTCATAAGGGCTCGTCGAGCAAGTGAACAACAAGATGCGAGGTCTCCGCCGTAGGGCTTTTACACTTGTCGAACTCCTGGTTGTGATCACGATCATCGGTATCTTGATCGCGCTGTTGCTGCCCGCAGTGCAGGCAGCGCGGGAATCGGCCCGGCGGCTCCAGTGCTCCAACAACCTCAAGCAGATCGGACTGGCCATGCTCAACCACGAGTCGGCCCATGGCCATTATCCGACGGCCGGGTGGGGAGGCCTGTGGGTCGGCGACCCGGACCGGGGATTCGGGTTGGGCCAACCCGGCGGCTGGATCTACAA
>CAZDHN010000845.1:0-2512 GCA_964505115.1 uncultured Planctomycetaceae bacterium | reverse complement strand
CCATCTACATCTACATCTTCCGCTGTTTGCTGGATGCGGGCCTAGGACGCGACGAGACCAAGCTCGACGAGGCGATCCGCGTGCTCGACGTGGAACGGGAAACCTGGCAGCAGGTATGCCGGGAGGTGGTTAGCTCGCAACTTTCCGAAGCCCATAAACCGAACTCGCCGCCCGCACCCCACATCGGCATGGCCGACGTGGCCCAGCCGGGCAGCTTCTCGATCGAGGCCTAAGCGGCCTTCCGGGGTGCCACTGGCGTCTCGCCAGTGTGACACAAATCGGAGCTTGCTCGTTGTTGTTTCAGCAGATCGCAGTGCGGGCTCGTTTGTGCGGCCACAAATCGCTATACGCGGAGCGTGTTCCGGAAATATCCACCAACAAGCTCCGCGCCTAGCCCGCACTGGCGAGACGCCAGTGGCACCAGATGCCGTTTGCTGTTATACATGTGTCTTTACACCCGAGGCACACAACGCCACATAGCAAAGGGCTTTACTGGTGAACGATTCCCGACAATTGATCCGCGTGGGGCACAGTCCGGACCCGGACGACGCCTTCATGTTCCACGCCCTGGCAAACGACAAAATACCGACCGGCAAGTACCGCTTCGAGCACGAACTGGTCGATATCGAGACGCTCAACCGCCGGGCGTTTTCCGGCGACTTGGAGCTAACGGCCGTCAGCCTGCACGCCTACGCCCATCTGGCCGAGATCTACATGCTCTGTCCCTGCGGCGCCAGCATGGGCGACCGTTACGGACCGATGGTTGTCGCCCGATCGGCCTGTTCGCTCGAAGAGTTGACCGAAACCACCATCGCCGTACCCGGCACGCTGACCACCGCCTTCCTGGCACTGCGAATGTGTCTGCCCGCCGAGTTCCCCTACGTGGTGGTCCCGTTCGACGAAATCCTCGACGCCGTGTCGGCCGGCCAATATGAAGGGCAGGAAATCGGCGCGGGGCTGATCATCCACGAAGGCCAACTCACTTACGCCGAGCAGGATTTGCAGCTGGTGCTGGACACGGGCAAGTGGTGGCACGAACAGACCGGCCTGCCGCTGCCGCTGGGCGCCAACGCAATTCGCAAGGACCTCGGGCCGGAGGTCATCGCCGACGTCAACCGCTTGCTGCGCGCCAGCATCGAGTACGGACTGGCCCATCGTCAGGAGGCGCTCGACTACGCGCTGGGGTTCGGTCGCGGGTTGGATCGCTCGATGGCCGATGAGTTCGTCGGCATGTACGTCAACGATTGGACCCTCGATTTCGGCCCCCGAGGTCGCCAGGCCGTCGCCGTATTGCTGGCCCGCGGTCACGCCGCCGGCGTCATCCCCAAGCGGGTCGTGCCCGAGTTCGTCGAGTGGGCCGATTAACGCGACCGATGGCCGACGGTTTACGGCGCGGGGCGGGTGATTTCCACCTTCAACGGGTTGGCCCATTGCTTCTGCTCGGCCGTGTAGTAGAGATACGCTCGGGAGGCCGGGCCGGTGTACGTGCCGGGTATCGCGGCGATCAGGTCGAGCTTGATGTCGACCTTCTTCTTCGGGGCCAGCGAACGCCAGTAGCAGATTACCTCCCGGGCACGGGTTTCATAGTAATCGATCGTGCCGGCCTTCTTCAGCTCTTCAAGCTGCTCGGCGCGAACCTCCAGTCCGGCGGGCAGGCCGAGAATGGCGACCGTCATCGGCTGGCCCTTGTCGGTCGTGTTGACCAGTTGGGCCACCAGCGCGGCCGTCTCGCCCGAGCGAACCTGCGTCTTCCCCAGCTTGGTCGACAGCCGCACGGGGCACTCGGCGTCGCTTGCCGGTTTTTGGCTGCGATAGCTGACGTCCAGGGCGTAGGGCATTTTGTTGTCTCCGCTGAGCGAAATAACCAGCCGGTTATCACCCGGTTTGAGTTTGGCCTCGATGCCGTCGATCGAAATCGTCTCCTGCCGGTTGGCACTGAAGGAGCGCTCGTCGATTTGGGCTCCGTCGCGGCGGACAATCAGCTTGCCGGCGCTAACCGTCTTGCGGCTGGCCTTGGCATGTTCCACCAGCGACTTCAGCGCCAAGATGGTCGCCTGCGTCGAGCCGAACCCGCCGGAGCCCTGCCGACTCTTCACGATCCAATCGACCGCCCGATTGGCCCGAGCGGAAAACTCCGGCAGCTTGAGCCAGGCCAAGGCGGCCAGGGCCGTGGTCTCGACCTTTAGCGACCGCCCGCCGCTTCGGGTGATCGAGCCGGACGTACCCTCGAGATGCCCGTCGTCGGCCTGTATCTTGGCCAGCTTATCCAGAAGCTTCTTGCCTTCGGCCTTCTTGCCCGCGTTGAGCACGCTGGCGGCGGCCAGGGCGATCAGGTACGGGTCGTCGGATTTTTCGGCCAATCCGCCGACGTGCTTAATCTCCGCATCGATCCCCTTCTGCCCCGATTCACTCAGCGCCCAGGTGATGTAGGCGTCGGTAATATCTTGGGGCGCGCTACCGAAACTATCCAACGCTCGGGCGTTACGTTTGAAACCGCCCTTGCCGTCCCGAC
>CAZDHN010000844.1:0-2523 GCA_964505115.1 uncultured Planctomycetaceae bacterium | reverse complement strand
AGCCGGTAACCATTCTCGTCGCGCACGACCAGCGGTTTCGGCAGGAAGGGCGCCAGCTTGGCGCCGACGGCGATTGGTCCCGCTCCCGGCCCGCCGCCTCCGTGTGGGCCGGCGAACGTCTTGTGCGGATTGTAGTGCATCATGTCGGCGCCGAAATCGCCCGGCCTGCAAATCCCCAGGATGGCGTTCATGTTGGCCCCGTCCAAGTAGACCAGCCCACCCGCCTCGTGTACCATCTCGGTAATCCGGCCGATCTGACCGTCGAACAGCCCGAGCGTGTTCGGGTTGGTTATCATGAACACGGCCGTCCGGTCGTCGAGCTTGGCGGCCAGATCGTCCAGGTCGACGAGTCCTTTGGCCGTGCTCTTAACCTCGACGGGCCGGAATCCGGCCATGGCGGCGCTGGCCGGGTTGGTGCCGTGCGCGCCGTCGGGAATCAGTATCGTGGTACGGCGATCGTCGTCCTGGTCGCGGAAGTAGGCCGCAGCCATCAACAGAGCGGTCATTTCGCCGTGGGCACCGGCCGCAGGCTGAAGCGAAACGGCCTCCAGCCCGGCAATCTGGCCCAACATCTCCTGCGAGCGGTAAAGCAACTCGAGCATCCCCTGTACCGATTCGTCGGGTTGGTAGGGATGCAGTCCGAGCCAACCGGGCGAGCCGGCCAGCCGCTCGTTCCGCTTGGGGTTGTACTTCATCGTGCAAGAGCCCAACGGATAGAAGTGCGTGTCGACCGACATATTCCAGGTCGAAAGGTTCGCGTAGTGCCGCACCAACTCGGGTTCGGTTAGTTCGGGTAGCGGCGGCGCGCTGTCGGCGAGCGTCTCCGGCGGCAGCAGTTCCTCGACGGGCCGGCGCGGCACGTCGCACTCGGGCAACCGCACGGCGTGACAGCCCGGCCGGGATAACTCGAACAGCAGTTGAGTCGCTGATTTGTTTTGCATGTTTGTCAGGGGACAGAGGTCAGGGGCGAGGGGTCAGGGAAGAAACAAAGTCTCGGTCACCAATCTTTCACTGGTCCCTGGCCCCTGCCCCCTGGACCCTAGATTCCAACGATCGACGCAAGCCGATCGATTTCGGTTTTTGTACGCTTCTCGGTTACGGCCACCAAGAGGCAATCGGAAAGGTCCGGATACCAGCGGCCCAGCGGCAGCCCGGCGAAAATGCCTTCGCGTTGGGCGGACTCGATGATCCGCTGAACACCGCCGTCGGGCGCGCGGAGCACAAACTCGTTGAAGGTGGGAGCCTCGAAAGCCAGGCTGACGCCGGGCCCGGCCGTCAGCCGTTCGGCGGCGTAGCGGGCCTTCTGCAGGCACAACTCGGCCACCGAGCGAATGCCCTCCGGCCCCATCGCCGCCAGATAACAGGCCGCTCGCAGGGCCAACAGGGCCGTGTTGGTGCAGACGTTGCTGGTTGCCTTTCCCCGGCGGATGTGTTGTTCGCGGGCTTGCAGCGTGAGCACCCAGCATCGTTTTCCCCGTCGATCAACCGTTTGGCCAACCAGCCGGCCGGGCATTCGGCGGAGAAACTTTTCGCGGCAAGCCATGATCCCCAGATACGGCCCGCCGTACGCCATCGGACTGCCCAACGCCTGCCCTTCGGCCACCACGATATCGGCCCCGTAATCGCCCGGCCCGCGCAGCAGCCCCAGGCTGACGGGGTTCACCGCGACAATGAACAGCGAGCCGGCATCGTGCGCGATTTGCCTCAAGGCGTCCATCTGTTCCAGCGAACCGAAGAAGTTCGGCTGTTGCACTAGCACACAGGCCGTCTGCTTGTCGACGACGGCGGCCAATTCTTCCGGCGCGATTGCTCCCTCGGGCGTGCCGACGGTGACCAACTCGATGTCGAGATTTGCCAGATACGTTTCCAGCACCTGCCGATACTCGGGATGAACGCTTGCGGCCGTCACAACTCGACCGGTTCGCTTGGTAGCGCCGATCGCCATCAAGACGGCCTCGGCCGCCGCCGAAGCACAGTCGTAAAGACTGGCGTTGGAAACATCCATGCCGGTCAGTTGAGCGATCAGCGTCTGGTACTCGAAGGCCGCCTGCAGAGTGCCTTGGCTGGCTTCCGCCTGGTAAGGAGTGTAAGCGGTGGAGAACTCGCCGCGGCCGGCGACGAAATCGACCACGGCCGGTATGAAGTGGTCGTAGCTGCCTCCACCCAGGAAGCAGACCGACTGGCCGGCCGCCGTGTTCCTGGCCTCCAATTCGGCCATGTGGGCGGTGAGTTCCATCTCGCTCATGGCGGCGGGCAGATCGAGATCGGCGGCCAGACGCAACTCGTCGGGCACCATCTCGAATAGCTCGTCCAGCGATCCGACACCGATCGCTTCGAGCATGGCCTTTTGGTCGTCGGGTGTGTTGGGGATGTATGGCATGTGGGATTCTTTGGTACGATCGAAATCACAACAGGGCGTAACGAAATACCCAATGTCGTAACAGTTCAGCCATCTGAAGTAGTTCTCGCACAGTTTGCCGTATTACGCCCATTCATGGGCGTTTCCGCCGCAGGCGGTATTAG
>CAZDHN010000843.1:0-2523 GCA_964505115.1 uncultured Planctomycetaceae bacterium | reverse complement strand
CCCGTTGGACGGAACCACCAACTATGCACACGGCGTGCCGCACTTCAGCGTTTCGCTGGCGCTCGAGCGTAACGGCGAGTTGCTCGTCGGCGTGGTACTGGATCCGACGGCCGACGAATGCTTTACCGCCGAGGCAGGCAAGGGCGCGTTTCTCAACGGCCAGCCGATCCACGCCAGCAACGTAACCACCATGGGCAACGCCCTGGCCGCGATCGGTTTTCCGCCGGGAGTAACCCGAAAGTCGCCCGATCTGATCGCCTTTCTCGACGCCGTCGAACATTTCCAAGCAATCCGGCGGACCGGTTCGGCCGCCCTGAATCTTTGCTACGTGGCAGCCGGCCGATTCGACGCAAGCTGGTCCTTCATTACCAGAATCTGGGACATCGCGGCTGGCGTGCTGATCATCAAAGAAGCCGGCGGCATCGTCACCGCGCCCGACGGAACCGCCCTGGCGTTGGAGACGGGCCAGTTCCTAGCCACCGCCAACCAGCCCCTGCACGCCGAAGTCCGCGGACTGCTCGCCAAAGCGTGCCGGGTTTGGACTAGGGACCCAAAAGGTTCTTGACACCTTTTCCAAAAGGTTCCTGACACCTTTTTCCCGGCTGTTCGACCTCGTTACGATGCTTCGCGTCGTAACGCAAGCTTGGCCGCTTTGCGGTCCAGCGTCAGCGCAACCCTTTGTGCTACCACAAGTTCCGCTTCAGCGACGCAAAGCGTCGCAAAGCGTCGCAACATGGCGTTCCCACGCGAAGCATGGGAACGAGGAACATTTCTACCGCTTCCGCCGACGGAAGAGGGTCAGGCTGATTAGGCCGAGGGCGGCGAGGAGGAAGGTGGAAGGCTCGGGCACCACGCCCAGGATGATGTCGTGATTGATCGTGTCGATCGACAGGAAGGCCGGAGTGCCGTTGATCGAGCCCTCGGCCACGTTGAGGGAGCCGCTGATCGTCGAGTTGGCGTCGAATAGCGTGTATACCCCCAGCCCGTAGCCCGACTGGGGTAGGAAGTTGAAGGCGTCGAAATTGAGCGTGCCGATGTCCAACGTGCCGCTGGTCAGTATGACCGCGTCGCTGGCGCCGACCGGGCCCAACTCGAACTCCAACCCGCCGGTTTCGATCTGCGAGAGATCGAGCGTGCCGTCGCCCAAGTCGAAGGTCAACGTGCCGATCGATGCGCCGGGGGCGAGTGTCGCGACGCTCTCGAAGACTACGTCGGCGTCGTTCGTGCCGATCGTGCCGTCGCCGCCCAGTATCGCGCCGTCGGCAACCGTGTAGATTCCCCCGCCGGAGTGCGTGCCATCTACCAGCAGCGTGCCGCCGTCGACATCCGTGGTGCCGGTGTACGTGTTGTCGCCGGAGAGAACGAGCGCGCCGGCGCCGGTCTTGATCAGCCCGCCGTTCTGGATGGTCGGACTGATTGTGGTGGTGCCGCCGGTGATGTTGAAGGTGCGGGTAGCGGCCAGGAGGTCGAGCAAGCGGTCCCCGTTCGTGGTGAGGTAGTCGATGTTGTTCGTACCGCTGCCGGTGAAGTCGCCGCCCAGTTTCACCCAGGCCGTCTCGTTCGACGCATTACCGCCCCAGCCCAATCGTAGCGTGGCGCCCAACATGGTCAGCCCGCCGCTACCGATGTTGAAGGTCGTGTCGCCGATATTCGCGGCCATCTCGATGCGGCCGCCGCCGCTCATGTTGACCGTGTTGGCCGTCAGATAGCTGCCGCTGTTGAGGCCCGCAACGCCCTTGGTCATCGTCAACGTCTCGTTGATGGTCAGATTGCTCAAGCGGTGCGTGTTGGGGTCGTTGGCGGACGAATGCAAAGTCACGTTGCGGACGATAGCCGTTCTGCCACCGTTATCGAAATTGGCCGAGCCGTTGACGGTGATGTCCGACGTATCGGCAATCTGGTGGTTATTGTCGAGGACCAATTGTCCGCCATTGACAATGATGTCGCCCGCGATTGCGGTCGCGCCCCCGGTCTTGTACAGTCTCAGCGTGCCGCCGCTGACGGTTGTCAGGCCGCTGTAGGTGTTGTCAACAGTGCCGCTAAAAGTGAGCGTGCCCGCGCCGGTCTTGGTTAGGCCGCCGTTCTGGATGGTCGGCTCGATGGTCGTCGTTCCGCTAGTGATCTCGAACTCACGGGTAGCGCCCTGGAGGTCGAGCAACCGCGGGCCGGTCGTGGTGAGGTTACTAATGCTGTTTGTGTTGCTGCCGGTGAAGTCGCCATCCAGGTTCACTTGGGATGTAGCCGTCGTGCCACTATAGCCCAGTTGCAGCGCTGCACCCGACATAGTCAGTCCGCCGGCGCCGATGTCCAAGGTTGAGTTGGCGCCGTTGGCGGCCAGGACGAGTTTGCCGCCGCTGATGTCGACCGTTGCGGCTTGCGCCGAGCCACCGCTGCCAACGAACGAGTCGCCCGCCGTGATTCCCAAGGTCCCCGTGACATCCAGGCCGTTCAAGAGGTGGAAAGCATAGCCGCTCGAAACGCACTTGATGGTCACGTTGGCGACCGTGTCCGTTTTGGTGTGCC
>CAZDHN010000842.1:0-2525 GCA_964505115.1 uncultured Planctomycetaceae bacterium | reverse complement strand
ACCTTATAATCGAGGCAAAGAGAAGCGTCAATCCTTCGACGCGGCCGTCGGCTCAATAGCGGTCGGGTTGAGCCGTCGCTTCCGAGCCGCCGATGTCCGGCGGCGCGATCGTCTGATCCAGTTCCTGTAGCGAACGGATAATGGCCTCGGTGCCAAAACCTTCGCCCGGCGCGGCGACTGTCGAATCGGCACTCGGGTTGAGGAAGTCGCGCAGTTCCAGGATGGCCGGCGAGGTAAGCAGAATCAGCGCGGCCGGAGCAAAGCAGAAGAGAATCGGAAAGACCAGCTTCACCGGTGTCTTGTTGGCCTGCATGGTGGCCGCTTGACGCCGGGCAACGCGGAGATGATCGGCCTGCTCGTTGAGCGAACCGGCCAATTGAGTTCCCAGCCGGGTGCCGCGGGTCAGCAGTCCGGTCAGTTGGCGGACCTCGGGCAGGTCTACCCGAACGGCGAAGTCGGCCAAGGCCTGCTTCAGACTACCCACCTCGGACTGTTTCTTGAGGATCAACAGTTCCTGGGCCATTTCGGGGTAGCTGGACAACTGGCCGGCAACGTGCTGGAGGCTCTCGCTAAGTCCCAGGCCGCCGCTGGTACACATGCTGAGCATGTCGATCGTGTCGGGCAGTGCGGCGCGAATCCGCTGCAATCGCCGCCGTCGCCGGAAGTACACATACAGACGCGGCACAACCGATAACGTGGCCGCCGCCAAACCGCCGGTGAAGAGGATCCGGAACGTCCGGTCCGAATCGGCGAACACCGCCCAGACGCCGGCAACCAACAACGGCGCTACCAAGAGCACGAAACGCAAAGCGTAAATCAGGACTCTTGCCCGAGGGCTGTACAAGCCGGCCTGGCGAAGCAGTAACTGGAAATCGCGCCGCTCCTTCGCGGTTTCCGGCAACTGCACGGCCAAGGCGGGCGCCAAGGCGTCGACAAATCCTTCTTCCGCCGGCTTCTCGCCCAGCAGATTGTCGGGGCTGATGCGTTTCAGCCGCATCTGTTCGGGGCTGGGCTTGCGGGTCCAGAGGCGGGCAATGAGATAAAACGCCAGAGCCGCAATCACGAAGATGGCAGCCGACGAACCCCACTCGGACAGCAGTGGCGACAACGAACTGCCTGCCGGCGCTCCTATCGCGTCGAACAATTCTCTCATGGCGTTGAATCTCTCTCGCGTAAGGGGGATTGGGGATTAGGGATTAGGGATTGGGGATTAGAAAAGGCCCCAATGGATCGTCTCTTGTTAGGTTCCGCGTCAAAATAACTTGGTCAAGTCAATAAGAGTGCCCAGACAACGAAGGAACGCTAATCTACGCTGATTGTTGCCATTAGTGTCGATTAGTGGAGATTAGTGTTCCCTGAAAAGTAGTCAACTTATTGTGACGTGGCTCCTTAGCTTCTAATCCCTAATCCCCAATCCCTCTTTAGAAATGAACCTTCAAAATTCTCCAGACCCAGAGTATTCCAACAACTTGCAGCACGGCGGCCGTCACCAGAAGTGCCGGGCCCAGCTCGTGTTCCACGAAAGCGTCAAGGTACTCGGGCCGTAACGAGGCCAGGATTCCCACGGCCGCCACGGCTCCCAGCGTCAAACCGACGACCGACAAGCGACTGCCTGCCGTAACCGCTTTGACGTGACCGCGAAACTCGCTGCGGTCGCGACCGGAATTAGCCAGCCGCTGGGCCAATAAGGCCAGGTTACCGCCCGTTTGACGGTGTACCAGAACGGCAGTGGCAAAAATTCTGAATTCCGGGATGGGAATTCGTCGGGCCATCCGGCTAAGCACGGCGACGGGCGAATGACCCAGTCGCAATTGGGCCACGCAGTAGCCGAACTCCTCGTTAAGCGGTGCCGGGGCCTGAGTGGCCACCATGTCGGCCGCTTGTTCGAGGGTTTGGCCGGCTCGCACGCCGTCGGCCAGTAGTTCAAGTGTTTCGGGCAGGTGCTTATGCAGGGAGACCATTCGGCGCCCCCGCCAAAATCCCCACCAGCAGAGCGGCAACACGGCCCCGAGTATCAATCCAATTGCGGCTGCCGGTACGCTGTCGAAGAAGACCAACGGCGCCGCACAACTAATCAGTGCTATCCCGGCCACCAGCGTCAGGGCAGTCTGCCGATCGACCTTGCTACCGGAGTTCTCGACCAGCTCGTAGAACGCCCGATCGATCCAACCGTCCTCCGGCCGACCCAACAGTGCGCCCGCCGAGGCGGTTTGAAACTCTTCGAGTGTCAGGCCCAGTCGCCGCTGCAAATCCTCGTCGGGCCGACGAAGATCGCGGATCAGTAGGGCCAGGGCCACAATGATCACGGCGGAAGCCGCGAAGACCAGTAAAGCAACAACGATAGGAGCCACTACACAACCTCCCGGGCCGACGAGCCGTTAGTTTTGGCAATGCCAAGCACTCGTTTTTCAAACAATCCGCTGGGCAGATCGATTCCCAATTCCTCCAGGCGTCGGCAGAGTCGCGGGACGTTGCCGGAGGCATGGAAGGAGCCCTTCGCCCGGCCCGCCTCGTCCAGACCCGCC
>CAZDHN010000841.1:0-2526 GCA_964505115.1 uncultured Planctomycetaceae bacterium | reverse complement strand
CCTGATGCCTCAACTGGAACGGTTCGAGGGCCGCTTGCGAATGAGCCCCGACCAGTTCGATACGCCCGAAAGCAACCCGGACGGAAAACCCCGCGCGCAGCCGACAAAAACCAAAACCGCCGAGTCGCCAACGCACCAACCGGCCGCCAATCCGAAGTAGCATGGGAACCCAGCCATGGCAGGCAAAATAGACAAGGGATCGGCGCTGAGCACGCTAAGCCTGACGCCGCTGATCGACATCGTCTTCCTCTTGCTGATCTTCTTCCTGGTGGCGACCAAATTCGCCGAAGAGGAGCGCGAGCTGGCCGTCATGCTGCCCGAGGCCAGCGAGGCCCAACCGCTAACCAGCCAGCCCCGCGAGCTGTTTGTAAACATCGACCGGATGGGCGCCTACTTCGTTACCGGGAAAGTCGTCGACATCGCCGAGCTTGCCCAGGTGCTAAAACGCGCCTGGGTGAACAACCCGGGCCAGCAATCGGTAATCATCCGGGCCGACAAGCGATGCCGCTGGGAACCCATCGTCGCCGCCGTTAACGCCTGCAACAAGGCACGAATACGCGATTACCGGATTACCACGCGGCAATGAGCGGAAAGCGGAAAGCTGAAAGCGGAAGTCTGACAGCTTCCTACTACCCACTATCAACTACCCACTATCAACTACCCACTATCAACTACCCACTGTCAACTATCAACTACCCACTACCCATCACCAATGGCCAAACAAACCAAGTCGACCGTTAAGAGGGTGCGGACCGCCGCAATCGGCGATTTCGACGACCAGCTTTGGCCAATCAATTGCGTGATACTGATCCTGGCCGGGTTCGTGGCGGGAATCATCATCGCCACCAGCCGGTTCGACGACCCGCGACTGCTGCACAACGCCTGGTTCCGTCTGGCTACCGTGATACTGGCGGTTGCCGTGTTGTTTTGGGCAGTCGTTTGGCTGCAAGGCAAGATGGTCCGCCGCGTGCAGTTGTGCGTGCTCGTCAGCCTGCTCGTGCACCTCTGGCTGGGAATGTATTTGCACGAACGCTACATGGTACTAGTGGCCCAGCAGGAGACCGAGCAGGCCCAACAGGCGGCTCGCGAGTTCGAAGATATCACCGTACCCGAATACCATTGGGAGCATATCGAGAAACCCGAGCAGCAGCCCGACATCCAGAAGCCGCTACCCACCGAAACACCCAAGCCGACCGAGCCGGACCCCGTCGAGCAAGAGGAGAAAGACACCCTTCCGACCGAAAAGAAGCCGATCACCGAGCCCGAGCCACCCAGCCGGCAACAACCCAATCCGGCCGAGCTTCGTCGCGCGGAACTATCAGCGCCCCGACGCGCGCCCCGGGCGGCCGGAGCCGAGATCAGTCGGCAGGAGTGGAAACACCGGCCCGTGCCGAACGAGCCGATTCCGCAGCCGCAATTGAAGCCGAAGGACAATCAGTCGCCGACGGTCGTGGGCGATCGGGTGCCGGCCGTGGAACGTCAGCAGACGAAGCCCTCCACGCTCCAGCGGCGCACATTCCAGTCGACGCCGAGCGCCGATCGGCAACTCGAAGCGATGCGTCTGGCCCGACGCGCTACGCAAGACCAACCGCTTGCCGACGCGCCGACTACTCCGAAACCGACGCGCCAGCTTGTCCGGCCGGCCGAAATACCCCGAACCGAGGCCGCCGCGCCACGGCCCGTCGAAACCGTTCAAGAGCCGCAACGCCAAATGGACTCCAACACGCCGGCCCTGGCACATCGCCGGCCCGACACTCCACGGCCACGCAAACAGATAACCGAGCCAACGCCGACGGAACCGCGTCCGCTCAGCCCATCGGTTGCCAATCAGCGTCGGGCGGACGAGCAACCGGAACTGGCCCAAGCGCCCCGAGCGTTGGCCGAGCGTCGCCCTCGCGAGCTTTCATTGCCGACCGACCGTTCTACTTCCGAACCGCGGATTGCCGCGGCCACATCCGAGCGACGCCCGCAACTCGCTCCGACCGAAGCCCGGATGACGAGGCGGACGACCTCGGCCGTTTCACCCAACCGAACGCAAACAGAAGCGCCCAAACCACAACGTCCCGACGCGCCAACGCTGGCGGCCACCAGCAGACCGCGACGTAGCGAGTCGAAGCCGACACTCCAAACGCAAGCGAACATGCCGCGACGGAGCACGCGCGAGATGGCTTCGCTGCCGCAAGCGTCTCCGGCGGCCGTCGGGCAACCGAGCGTGGCCCAGTCGACTCCAACTCGCCAACCGGCCGGTTCTTCAGTGACGGCACCCGGTGCAACGGCGTTGGCCAAGGCGGCCGATACGTCGGTTAGCGCTGCCCGACGGCCCGACGCCGGCGCAAGCCTTCCGGCCATGAGCAGCGCTGCCCGACTGCCTTCGTCGCTCGCCCGCCGCGCGGCCGAATCGCAACGCGAGCCTTCCGCAGCGGAGTCCACGCCCAGCGCGCCGAGCACGTTGGCCCGGGCGGCCGGTGGGATCAGCCTCCCGTCGGCCATCATTCCGTCCGACAGCCGGCCCGCCACGCCCGCCGC
>CAZDHN010000840.1:0-2527 GCA_964505115.1 uncultured Planctomycetaceae bacterium | reverse complement strand
AGCGTCTTCAGTTCCCTGAGCGGCGCTAGGCTCATCTCGGTAACGTACCAGAGCAGCCAGATGGCCAGTGCGGTAATTCCCAGCACGAGGACGGTGAGGACGATCTTCCAGGTCAGAGAGAACTGATCGCTTTGCCACAGCATGGGCAGGGCACCCGGCCCCAGCACGGCAAAAAGCAGGACGATGATTATCCAGCGGCCGTGAGTTGCTTTGGGTCGGGCGCTAGGCGTGGCCCGCACTGCTTGCGAAGGCACTGCGGCAACTGCCTGGCCGGGTTGGCCCGCCGAGTCGGTGGCATTGGTCGGCGCGCCGCAGTGACGGCAGAACTTGTCACCCACGTCGAGCATGGCGTAGCAGCCATGGCAGACAATGTTCTCGATGTCGTGCGCTGTCATGTCATTACCGACCTTGACGTGGAGAGTGTATCAACAAACTATACCATGTTTACCACGTTGACCATGTCCATACCCGACTGCAATGTGGTGCCACCAGCGAGGGGAGCAAATCGGCCGGCTCGGCGATTGGCTCTCAAAGTAGTGTCCGGCAGGCGCGATATTGCGGGAATTGTCTATGTTTTTCGAGAAAACTCTTGGCAGCCTCTTGACTGAACGGGTATGCTCATGAAAGAATGAAATGGAGAGGTGGTCCATTCGTAATGTTCGCATTGCGAGCATTGCCTTGGATCGGGCTTAGCCTCCCCAGCCAGATTTACCCAAGTGGCGGCCGGTGTCGTGCCTTGGGTGAATTCCCGCCGTTGTACATATGATCTGTCATCCATTGAGCAGGATGCCTCACGCAAACAGGAACCAGAGAAGTCCCGCGTGAGGCGGATAGGGTGCAAGCCTCCTGGTATTGCCCCGATCAGTTTGTCCAGTAATTCCAGATAGTATGTGTCGACGAGCGGCAGACGTTGGGGGCAAGTGATATGACCATGCTCGCGTGACGGTTGGGCGAACGTGGCCAGTGAAGTGAGTCGGAACAGTGAGTCGGAACCTAGGAGAACAGAATGAAAGCCAGCGGAACTGTATCAGTTGAAGAACTCAGAATTGTTGGTCGCTTTGAAGGCCTGCGCAAGATATTGCTTACCGACGATTACTCGCACCATCTCGACAAGCCGCTGGCCTATTGGGCACTGCCCACCGACCGCCGGTTGCCCTTGGCCTTCCTGGGCCGGCAACTGAAAGACTTGCTCGACACCCCCTTCCCGGAACTCTCGTCGACGCCGGGTATCGGACAGAAGAAGATCGACTCGTTTGTCAAGCTGCTTTCCCGGGCAGCCAACACCGACCCGGCCGATTTGCCGCTGGACTTAATCAGCGTGAATGAGAACGGCAACGGAACCGCGGCGCCGGCGGCCGAGAAAGCGTCGACCAACGGCTTCGATCCGTCGACCGTATCGGAGGTCGTGTGGAACAAGTGGCGCGCGGTCATCCTCAAGCACGGATTGGGTGACGAAATGCTCGGCCGCTTCGCCCCCAGCCTGAAGCGCATGACTCGAGTCATCTGGAACAGCACGCTGGAAGAGTACACCAAATACTCGCTGGCTGAAATCCGCGAGATGAAAACGCACGGCCAGAAGCGGCTCAACGCAATCCTCGAAGTGTTTTACGGCGTTCACGCCTTGGTCTCCGGCATGAACCCGCAGGATCACCTGGTGGTACGGCTGGTTCCCCGGCGAATCGATCAGGTCGAGCAGTGGATCGGCTGCGTGTTGCAGAGGCCCGGCATACCCGGCAAGGAAGAAACCTTCGAGAACCTGATCAGCCCCTTGCTGGAGCAGGTAAGCGTGGACGCCACCCAGCAGATCACCAACCTTGCCGAGAATCGGTTGGGGCTGGCCGGCGTGATTACCAGCGTTCGCCAGGCCGCGCGCACCATGGGATTGACCCGGGCGCGCGTCTATCAGCTACTGAACGAGATCAACGACATCATGAACGTCCGCTGGCCCACCGGCCGGCGACAGATGTACGACCTGCGCGAGAAGGTCGTGGCCGAGGCGGCCCATATCGACAATCCAGCAAACGACAATCCAGCAAACGACAATCCAGAAAACGACAATCCAGTAAACACCGAGCAACTGCTGGCCGCGATCGAGTTATTCTATCCGGGCAGTCGTCGTGGCGCGGCCGGCCCGCTGGAACAGGCGGTGGATATTCCCAGCCCAACCGACAGCATGCAACAAGCGGAAGCCTAGCCCGCCCGGTCGCTAACTGAACAAGAGCGTCTCCCCCCTTGATCCGCGGGGTGGCAGTATCATTGCTGCCGCCCCGCTTTTTGTTTTCTTGCCGCGTAGCTGGATTCGCAAGAATTCAGCCGTGACGCGAAGAACCGAATTTTTGCGAATCCGGCTACTGCCCGCACGACGAATTGCACCACCGCCGTCGGACATCTATAATTGGCCGGTGTAAGTGGGAGTGAAAAATGGGGACTGGCTCCGAGCCCGAGTCAGATCGAATTATCGCGACAACGGTTGCCGCGAGGTGCCTGTCCCCCTTTTTCACGCAACCAGAAGCTCGACGGAGCCAGT
>CAZDHN010000839.1:0-2528 GCA_964505115.1 uncultured Planctomycetaceae bacterium | reverse complement strand
CGAAGCCGGGCGAGCAGAACTGCCGCTGGTCGTAGCCGAACGGCGTGAAGTCGACCGTAGAATAATCGCTGCCGGAGTGTGCCAGGACGTGTTCCACGGCGCGGTCGATTTGGGCGTTGCCTCGGCGGCTTCTCTTGTAAGTGGTGTTTCCCTCGTCGCCCAGTAAGGCCAGAACCAGCCCGTGCTTCACGCGGCCGACGTTCCGCTCGTTGCGACTCAGCCAGGTAATGGCCCCGATCGTGCCCGGGGCGAAGACGAACCGGTATGAATATCGCCGTCGGCGCGTGCTCAAATGCTTTGCCAAGTAGGCCGCCACGGCCAGGCCCGACAGGTTGTCGTTGGCCATCGACGGGTGGCAGACATGGGCCGAGATCAGCACCTCGTCGCGACTTTCGCCGGGCAGGTAAATTTCGCCGTAGGTGAGCGAGCCGTCTTGCAGCGTTGCGTCGATCCGGACTTCAAACGGCCGGCCGGCGCGGTTCTTCAGTTCGTCGTATTGTCGCCGCGAGAGGCAGAAGCCCCAGGTATCGCTGTAATAGGCGGTCCGGTAGGGAATCCAATCGGGATGCTCGTCCAGCGTGTGTAGGTGCTGTTCGAGCTCATCCCAAGACACGACCCGCCGCAGCGGCCTGCTGTACTGGACCACGTGCAGATTAGACTGGCGGTAGTCGACCAACCGCCGGCCGTCGGCGTCTTTGATATACGCATCGCGGATGTTCCATTCCCGGGGCACGGTCCAATCGAGAACCCGAGTGCCGCTGGGAACTTCGTGAACTTCGACCGGCACCTGCTCGTTCAAGATGGCAAGCGTCTGGCGCACGCCGTCGCCGCTGATGCAACGGTGGATGGGATAGAGCCGCGCGATCAGCTCGTGCAGCTCGCATCCCAACTCGTCGAGATTTATGTTATGTGGTTCCATGTTCACGCGCATATTCTTGAAATATACGTTACGAAATAGGTGTTGCTTCGGAGGGTATCACGGCCGCTTCGACCGAGGAGGCCGGCTTCTTGGTCTTTGCATCGTCAATGCGCGGATCAAGGGGGTCCCGCCGGACAACTGGGCTTCGCCCTCGGTCATTGGCCATGCAAGGGTCAGTAGAACTCCGCGGGAAGTTGTATCTGCGATAAACGACCTGGGACGGCCGGCCGACGAGGTACTTCTCGACGCCGTTCTCCAGGGCCTGCCTGTAGACACCCAACGCTCCGTCGAAGGCGTCGACCGTGCGGTCGATGTCCTCGTCCGTGTGGGAGTAGCTCACCACCAGCGAAGGCGCCAGAACGCCGCGGCGGATCGTCTCCTGCAAGAACAGGCTGCGGAAGGCTTGCGAGGGTCGTTTGTCTTGATCCAGGGACGAATAGACCAGGCTGCACGGTTTGCCGATCACCTGGACGTGCTCGTCCAGGCCGTGTCGGGCGATGACCTGGCGCAAGCCGTCGCCCAGCCGAGTTCCCTGGCGGTCGAGCGTCTCGATGACCGGCTGGCGCTGATAGACGCGCATGGTTTCGATGGCGGCGGCCAGTGCGTGTGTTTCGGCGCCGTGCGTGGTCGAGAGCAGAAAGACCCTTTCCCGGTCGTGGTGCAGTCCGCCCAGGTCCATGATCTCTTTCTTTCCCACCAGTGCCGAGACGGCGAACCCGTTACCCAGTGCCTTGCCGAAGGCCGACAGATCGGGCACAATGCCGTAGTACTTCTGCGCTCCGCCGTTGTGCCAGCGGAAGCCGGTAATCATCTCGTCGAGGACGAACACGGTGCCGTTGGCCCGGCAAAGCCGTTGCACTTCGTGCAGAAAACCGTCGCGGGGGTCTTCGTACTTGGCCGGTTCCATGATGAGGCAGGCGATCCGTCCGCTGTACTTCTCGAACATCGCCCGGACGCTGGCCGGATCGTTGTAGTGGAACGAGACGGTCATCTCCTTAACGGTTTGCGGGATGCCGGCGTCGACGGGCGTCGTGCCGATGAACCAATCGTTGATCGAGAAAAACGGCTGATCGGCACAGATGGCCACCAGATCGCGGCCGGTGTGTGCCCGGGCGAGCTTCAGCGCGGCGGTGGTCGTGGTCGAGCCGTCCTTGGCGAACTTGGCCATCTCGGCCCCCTCTATCATCCCCAGCAACTCTTCCGCGCACTCCACCTCAATGGCGGCGGGTCGAGTGAAGTTCGAGCCGCGAAGCATTTCTTCCTGGGCGGCTTTCACAACCGACGGATAGGCGTGGCCCAACGTCACGGCCCGGCAGCCCATGCCGTACTCGATGAACTCGTTGCCGTCGGCGTCGAATACGTGACAGCCCTCGCCGCGGACGATGAAACCGGGCGCCAGCTCGGGGTATTGGTCGTCGCCTTTGGCATACGTATGACAGCCGCCGGGAATCAGAGCGTGGCTTTTCTTCTGTAACTCTCGCGATTTTGTGAAGTCCACGGGCTAGTTCCTTGTGTTCATGTCTTGATAGAAGGCTGGGCCGCTCGTTTCGCTTGACGTGGCGCCGATCCTTCCCTTGCCGCCGGCCGCCCGAGGCCGAGGTTCGGAGGC
>CAZDHN010000838.1:0-2529 GCA_964505115.1 uncultured Planctomycetaceae bacterium | reverse complement strand
CAGGCGGTTGGCGATCGAGTGCCAGAAGTAGAGCACCCGATGCGACCCGCCGGCAGCGAAGCGGGAGCCGAATACCACGTCGGCCTCGCCCTCCACGATCGGCTGGATCAGCAGCGGATACTGGGCCGGGTCGTATTCCAGGTCGGCGTCCTGAACAATGACGATGTCGCCCGATACGTGCTCGAAACCGGTCCTTAAGGCAGCGCCCTTGCCACGGTTCTTTTCGTGGTAGATGACGTGCAGGTCGTCCTCGTGCTCCATCTTGGCAAGCACCTCTCGGGTGCCATCGGTGCTGCCATCGTCGACTAGGATAAGCTCCTTGTCGATGGGCACCTCGCGCACTCGGCGGACGATCTCCGCCAGCGTATCGCGTTCATTGAAGATCGGGATCACGATCGAGAGCCGCAGGTCGGCCGGGATGGGGTAAAGTCCCAGCCGTCGGGCAGTCGCTTCGCCTAGCAACTCCTGAACCAACTCGGCCGAAGGTTCGGGCGATCCGTCCGACGCTCCGCCACAAAGCGGGCAGGCATGTGGCGCTTCGTCGGATTCTCGCGTATTGGATGTCTTGGTTTGCATGGATTCAGAGACTCGTTAAGAGGCAGTGGGACTGAGATCTCAAACGAACCGGGGGTCTCAAACGTGGTTCGGCAGCGTCGTCCGGCGCGCGCCAAAATACTCCATCCTCTAGTATTGCAGAATACTCCGGGACGTGCTCGGCCCGTGTTCCCTCTTCGGCCGGATTGACGGCGAAGAGCGACACAATCGCGTCGTCATAAACGGCATTATCGGTAATCTCCCACTCAATCGGCGCCTCCCGCGGCCATTGTTTATTGGTTGCCATCAACAGGATATCCCGGCCTTGGTGCCACTGTTCTTGTTCGATGCGCTTGGCGGTGCCGTTCCCATCGCACGGCGAACCCGCACGGTGATGAACATCCCCAGCGCGGCGCCCGTCGTACACAGAAGCACTTCGCTGAAGTCGGCCACCTTGTTGGGCATCATTACCTGTCCGAGTTCAATCCCCATTGCCAGGGCGAAAGCGACCACCAGCAGACCGGCCAGCAAGAGCCTGTGGATGGCGCTCGGCAGGCGTAGCGAATCGGCGGCCAGTGCAAACATGGCGCCCAGTGGAGCGAACGACAGCGTGCCGAACAGAAGCTGTCGAACCGCGTCGAATCGGGAACCTGCTTCAATCGGGCTGAAGGAGACGTCGAAGAACGTTCCCAGTTTCTGGTGAATCGATTCTCTGCTCCCGCTGAAATCGAAAGCTCCGTTGGAATCGAAACAAAGCCAGGATCCAACGACCAACAGGCCCGCGTAAAGAGCGGCCAACGCAAGCCATGCGGATGTCGCGTGCCCCTTCCCCACGGCGGTCCCTGGCTTCAGCGGCAAGTGGGCGCCCAGCCGGCGACGCGTCAGCCACGCGCCTGCCGCGACACCCGTCATTCCGATGAGCAGGTCGCTGGCAGCCACGCATCGGCTTTGGACCAGCAGTTGGGCCATCTCGATCACCAAGACAAGTGCCGCGCCCAAGAGCAGGCTTCCCGCCAGTGTCCTATTGATCTTTGCGCAGTCAATGCGCGGGTCAACGAGGTTCCGCCGGGGAACCGGGCTTCGCCCTCGATCATTGGCTATGCAAGGGTCAATAGCGGGCCGATTGCCAGGCGTTAGTGCGGTGGCGGCCAAGGCTCCCACGGGCAGGAATAACAGCAAGTGCAAGCCGATCCGGCAGAGCGTGCCCGAAGCCGACGCATCTTGCCAGGACGGCGGAGTCAGTGCGATCCGGCCCGCGGCGAACTTGCCGTGCAACTGTTCGACGCTAATCGTCAGGTCGAAGGGCATTAACAGGCAGACCAGCAATCCCAGGAAATACGCTTCCAGGAGCCAATCGACGAGGCCGTTGGGGCGAAGGTTCATGCCGCGGGTCCGCAGCCAGTCCGCAACGCTTTGACCGGCCGCGATCCAGATGCCGGCCCCGACAGCCGCGCCGATCGTCTCGGCGAACAGGTCGCTTGCCGAGACGGTCCGCGCGGGAAACCAGCACTGAACGAACTCCAGCGTTAGACTCAACGCCGCGCAACCGCCAACCACCAGCAGTGACCGTCGGATCGTCTCTCGAAGCGGCCGGTCCAGGCTCACCACCGCCGACCAGAAGAACCCCAAGGGCACGAACAGGAGCAGATTGGACAGCAGATCGGCCGGCGAGAGAGCATTCAGATTGGCGAACAAGGTTCCGGGAAACGCCCTCAGAGCCACGAGAACACTCATCGGCTCGCAGCGCAGCGGAACCAGCGACCCGTAAACGGCAACGAATGTGAATGCCGTTGCCAGCAGGATCAGGTGCCCGTTGGGCGTCCAACGCGTTCCGGCGTGGCCGGCCAAACGGTTCAAATTTCTATCTTGTGTTCGATTCATTCAAGTATGCTGCACGGCAACCGCCGCTGATTCGCATGTTTTGGCGAGTGCCGCACTCAACGCCACGCTTGCTCCGGCGAACACGTAGACCGGTGCGTGGGAATGGAACCCCAG
>CAZDHN010000837.1:0-2534 GCA_964505115.1 uncultured Planctomycetaceae bacterium | reverse complement strand
AACTTGCTGCCAGCAACAACTTACGGAAAACTACGCTTCAGCCGGATGAACCATAAAAAGGTCAATAATTCAACCCAAGAGAGGCAAACCGATGATCCATCGACTGCGGACAACGCTCGCCCTGCTGCCTCTGGTGTTTGGCCCAATGGCGTTTATTGACCCTTGCATAGCCAATGACCGAGGGCGAAGCCCGGTTCCCCGGCGGAACCCCCTTGAGCCGCGCATTGACTACGCAAAGATCAATAGTTTCGGGGCCGACAACCAGCCGGCCCGTTGGTCGGAAGAGAAGGCCGCCGCCTGGCATCGGGAGCATGGCTGGTTGGTCGGCTGCAACTTCAGCCCAAGCACGGCGATGAATCAGCTTGAGATGTGGCAGGCCGACGCGTTCGACGCCGACACGATCGACCGGGAACTCGGCTGGGCTCGCTCGATCGGCTTCAACTCGGTGCGTGTCTACCTGCACGACCTGCTCTGGCGACAGGACGCCGACGGGTTCTTGAAGCGGATCGACGCCTTCCTGGCCATCGCCGCCAAGCACGACATGGGCGTAATGTTCGTGCTCTTCGATTCCTGCTGGGACCCCAACCCCAAGCTCGGCAAACAACGGCCCCCGACCCCGCGCCTGCACAACTCCCGCTGGGTCCAGAGCCCCGGTGCCGACGTATTGAAGAACCCGGCCCCGCACGAAGCCGCGCTTCGCGCGTATGTGGTCGGCGTGGTGGGCCGCTTCCGCGACGATGCCCGCGTCCAGGTCTGGGACATCTGGAACGAGCCGGACAACACGAACGGCTCATCCTATGGCAAGCAGGAGCCGGCCAACAAGCCCGCGCTCGTCTTGCCGCTTCTGAAGAAGGCCTTCGCCTGGGCGCGCGAGGCGCAGCCGTCGCAGCCGTTGACCTCGGGCGTCTGGATCGGCAACTGGTCCGACCCGAACCGCCTCAACCCGACCGAGCGGGTTCAACTTCAACGGTCCGACGTGATCAGCTTCCACAACTACGGCAACCTCGCCAGCCTCAAGCAGAGCGTGCGGAACCTCCGCCGCTACAAGCGGCCGTTGCTCTGCACCGAATATATGTCGCGTGGCAACGGGAGCCTCTTCGACCCGAACCTCGGCTACATGAAAGGTCAGGACATCGCCGCCTACAACTGGGGACTAGTCGACGGCAAGACGCAAACGATCTACCCCTGGAACTCCTGGCGCAAGCAATACACGGCCGAACCGCCCCTCTGGTTCCACGACATCTTCCGCCGCGACGGCACGCCATATCGTGCCCAGGAGATCGAATATATCCGCGGTTTGACGAAGTAGCCTGCCCAACCGCCGCCCGCCCCTCGACAGCGGCCCGTTGACAGACCATATTGATGTCGGTATTGTCATGTGGGGAGGAGGGGTGAGGGACGAGGGACGAGGTTTCAAGCCGTGACCCTGGAGATGTCGAGATGGCCTTGACGCGAGAAACGTTTGCCGGGCCCTGGGCCGGGTTGCCGGTGGCGTGGACGGATGACGACCGCTTCGATGAGGCCGCCTATCGGGAAAACGTCGCCAACTGCTGTCGGGCGGGCGTGCCGGGCGTTTATACGGGCGGTACGACGGGCGAGTTCTACGCGATGGAGTTGGACGAGTTCAGCCAGGTCGCGCGAGCTACCGTCGAGGAGTGCCACGCCCATGGCAAGCCGGCCATGGTCGGCTGTAGCTCGACCTACACGCGGGGCGCCGTCCGTCGAGCCACGATCGCGGCCGAGTTGGGCGCCGACGCCGTGCAACTGGCCATGCCGTTCTGGATCGAGATCGGCGAACCCCAGATCGTGCCCTTCTGCAAAGCGGTCGCCGAGGCCGCCGGGCTGCCGTTGTCGATTTACGACACGCCGCGATCCAAACGCAGCCTCACGCTCGACCATCACCGCGCGATCAAGCAGGCCGTGCCCGGCTACATCATGGTCAAGGCGACGCCGGGCTCGATCGGCGCCATGCCGGAAGGCTGCGCGGCGCTGGCCGAACTGGTGAACGTTTTCGTTCACGAATCGCTCTGGGCCGAATTGCCGGCTGCCGGGATACACGGTTGTTGCAGCGCTATGGTCTACTGGAACCCGCGGGTCGTGCTCGATTTCTGGTCGAAGGTCCAAGCCGGCGATTCGGCGGCGGTCGAACAACTCCACCGGAAATTTGCGTCGCTACACGATTTCCTCTTTGCCCAGTTCGGCCCCAAGGGATACACCGACACAACCTACGACCGTCTGGCCGGCGCTGCCTGCGGGTTTCTCAAAACAAACCTTCGCAACCGCGCCCCCTATCCGCCCGCCACCGCCGAAGACGTGCAAACGCTACGCAACTGGTGCCAAGATCATTTCCCCGAAATGCTTTGGAAGCTATGAGCTATGAGCAATGGGCAATGAGTTGGGAGTGACCAATGTCCAAGGAATGACCAATAACGAAATCCCAATAAGCACGGGCAAGTGTGCAACGGCGATACACTTGAAATCAGGTTCATCCGGCTGAAGCGTAGTTTTCCGTAAGTTGTTGCTGGCAGCAAGTT
>CAZDHN010000836.1:0-2545 GCA_964505115.1 uncultured Planctomycetaceae bacterium | reverse complement strand
CACCCGGCGGCTATGCCGCCGGGCGAGGACGCCGTCCGATCACGAATATCTCCGACGCTGCGCGCGGGATACGGCGTCGCCGGTTCTTACTCTGACGCACATGCCGTCCGGACCGGTCGTGAAACACAGTGCGGGGCCGGTGCCGCGTGTGATGCCCGAGGCTTTTCAGAATACGGCCCGCCTCTGGGATGCGAGCCGGCGGGTAATGGTGATCAATGGTGGGGCTCCTGTTGCGAAGGGTTGTGGTAACGCTTTCGACAGCGCGGATCTTGCGAAGGGGCAATCGCCACTTGCACAGCCACTATGCCGGAACCAGTTCCCGGCGGCGCCTTTGCGGAAGGACTGGGATGCTTCGCCCCGCTTGGACGTCATCCCAATCGACCGTTTGACCCCCGACGCCACTCGGCTCCGGGTCGTACGATACGACATCGGGATCGGCCAGACTGAACCCCAGTTCGGCGACGGTGCGGACGGTCTCGCCGGTTACGCGGGCCACGGCGCGGTTCACGTCACTTTGAGTCATCGCTTTCTCCTAGTTTCACGAGGGAAGCGACCGCCCAGGCAGGGCGGCCGTGGAAACACAACCGCCCCGATATCGCGGGGCACGCTCTGACGATGCACAAACCGGATCTCAACGATCCGGCACCAGCCAGTTTTCTTCGAGCCAAAGGCGCTCGGCATTGAGGGCCTGACTTCGGGATACAAAGGGACCCAAACACGGCCCTCCGGTCGGAGACAGGTCCGCCATCCAGCGGCCGTCTTTGGTGGGCTCGACGTACGAGCCGCGCGTGATTGCTGGCTGCCCAAGCGCGGAGAGGTCCATCTCCTCGCCGTACAGGCAGCGGATCGAGCCATTGCGGTTGATGACGAGTTGCATGGCTGGGCTCACTTGGGCCGACGGAGGATGTTCCGCCTGGGCCGATCGACCAGCAGGCCATCGAGCACCGACTGGACACGAGAGAGTTCCGTGGCCACGTGCTGTCGCAGGCCCCGGTTATCTCGCAACAGTTGTGGTTCGACGCCCTGCACGATTCGCTGGGCATCAGCAACCAGATTGTCGAGTTGCTCGTTGCTGCGGACGTTCAACTGGCCGAACCGCTGGAAGAATTCGGCCAGGTTCTCAACCGCGCTGTCCCTGAAAATCTTCGCGCGTCCATCTTCCTGGCCCGAGAGTCGCTCTGTCAAGTGGGAGACCAGCTTGGCCAACTCGGCGGTAAACGCTTCTTCGGCGAGACGGACCGCCTCGCTGAAACGATCTTGAATCCGCTGACACTCCTGCTCGTAGAGATCCGGGTTGAGTTGACGGAGGTAGTCGGGTGGCTCGACGCTGGGAAAATCCCACTGGACGCCGAATGCCGTGCATAGCGAGCCGGGATAGTCGCTCTCGTTGAATAGGCTGCCCAACCGCTGCCGGGCGGCTGCTCGGAGTTCGCCATAACAGTCGTCCAACTGTTCGACTGCCGTCCCCAGTTCCTCGCGTAACTGGACCATCTGGATGTTGAACGTCTCGATCTGATCCTGCCTGATCAGCCGGAGGCCCGGCTCGGGATAGGGTAGGCTCATCGCCTTCCAGAGCGAAACGATCCGGTTGCGGACCGCCGTAACGGCCTTGAACGCCGGATGCCGGTTATCCAGCAATTTCTTCCCGGCGGATAGGAACGCGCCCTCGGCCCCGAACGTGTCGGCGGCTTGGGTCTTCTGGTCGCTGGTCAGGGATTTCCGAATGCCCAACCACGAAAGTGAAACCCGCACCGCCGCCATCGTGGTCCGCAACTGCTGTGCGGGCTCGTCGGGATGTTGGGTACTGGGTTCATCGAGCATGGTACTCATGGGGTTATATCTCCAATGTAAAGGGAATGGTCTTGGTAGCCGCCAGGGAGAAAGTGCCGTTTGCAGAGCCTACGGAGGGCCGTAACCCAACTCGCGCAGCTTTTCCAGCGCTGCCTCATCCGAAGGATACCGCTGGCATACGTCGCAACGTTCGACCTTGGCGTCCGCTGCCAATCGGCCGTTTTCAAAATGGGCCAGGATGCCGGGCACGCCACAGCAGAAGTGGCCCGGCAGTTCGCACTCACACGGCTGGTCTGTTTCGTCGAGCAGGCAATCCACGCCATGGTGGTCGTGGGCCTGATCGGCGATGGCGTCGGTGAGGTTTATTAGGCCTTCGAGTAGATCCTTCTCGTCCGGACTCGAAGTGGGCGGAACCAACCGCTGGGTGCGAGCCAACAGTTTCAGCAATAATGCCCGTTGTGCTCGAAACTGCGGCCCGTCGATGTTCAGCGAGTACGAGGGTTGCCCGGCGACGAAGAACTCCCCAAATATCGGCCTGCCATAGTCGTCCAAGATGCCGGGTGTGGAGCAGGCCGTCTCCAGCAACCGGTCCGCAGCCACCGCCAGGCCCTCCGGGTCGGCGACCTCCGGGTTGTAGTCAACATCAACTATCAGATGCGTTTTCATCCGATTCCTCCTTCCGCGACTCGCGAAACGCCTTGGTCTGCTCTTCCACGAAATCGTCCGTGATCTGCCACTTGATTTCGGAAGCGGT
>CAZDHN010000835.1:0-2546 GCA_964505115.1 uncultured Planctomycetaceae bacterium | reverse complement strand
TGTTTGGGTATCGATGCCCAAAGTCCGACGCCACTTTCCTTTCAGTCTAATCCCGTACATGGTTTGTTCAAGAGCATTCTTGCGCAATCAGAGAGCATTTTCGCGAACAACAGCCAAGACGGTTTGTGGTATAGTGTATGCATCTCCTCGTGGGGCCAAGTCATCGGAAAGAATCACGGGGACGCGGCGGTCTTTGGCTCAGGCAGATTCTTGCGCAGCGGGGCCTCCGTGCGCGTCAACTCCTCGGCAAGGCGCCGGCGGAATGCGGCCAGCGTCCCGCGATGCCGCGTCTCTCCCGCCAAGTTGTGCAACTCCTTTGGATCCACCGCAAGATCATACAACTCCTCGATTTCGTCTTCCAGCAAATACCGGGTGTACTTGTAGCGGCCCTCACGGAGGAACAGATACCAAGGCACGCCCCCCAAGGCGGCATTGCCGGTCCGCGCCCCGTCGGTTTGGGAGCCGAATTCCCGGCGGAAGAACTCCATCATCACCGGGTGGGGCCAGGAGGCTTCGGGGTCATCAAGGATCGGGCTCAGGTCGCGGCCATGCAGCTTCCACGGCGGCGGTGTCTGGGCCATGGCCCAGAACGTGGCCACCAGGTCCAAGGTGCAGACCGGGCTGCGACACACTTTGCCCCGGGCAACGCGGCCGGGCATGCGCACGATCATCGGCACGCGGAGGTTCGCGTCGTAGGGGGCCACTTTCCAGGCAAACCCGTGCTGGCCCCAGGCGTAGCCCTGGTCGGACGTGTAGACGACCAGCGTGTTGTCCGATTGACCCGTCTCCTCCAGGACCTTCATCAGCCGGCCCACGCCCTCGTCCAGCGCCAGTGCCGCGCGGTTGTATTGGCGGACCCATTCGGGCAGCGCTCTGTTGCGCATCACGGGCAGCCCGTCGGCGCCACGTTTCCACACGGTGTAGTTGTGCATGTAGGTCGGCTTGTCGGGGCGAGGCGGGAACACGTCCTTGGGAACGAGGACCGGCTCATCGTTGCGATACCGCTGCTGATGGCGTTCGGCGGCCGTGTAGGGGCCGTGAATGCCGTCGTAACAGAGCCATAAGAACCAGGGCCGTTTGTGTTCCCGGCGGAGGAATGCCTCGGCATATTGCGTGTAGTTGTCGGTCGAGTAGCCGCCGACCGCCTGGTGGGGGCCGCCGTCGAAGTTGAGTTTCTGATTGCGATAGTACCCGCCGGCTTTCTTGGGGACGGCGTGGTTCCAAACGATCGAGTGGTCCCAGTCGCGCCCGTGGCCGGCGTCGGGTGAGAGGTGCCATTTGCCGATGAAGGCCGTCTGGTAGCCCGCCTCGCGGAACGCCGCCGGCCAAAAGCGGCAGACCTCGGGGTCGTAGCGGCTGACCGGGTTTCGCTCGACGCGAAGGCCCTGGATTCCATGCGGGTGGAGCCCGGTGAGGACCATCGCCCGGCTGGGCAGACACCAGGTTCCCGCATACGCGCTGGTGAAACGCACGCCCTCGGCCGCCAGGCGGTCGATGTGGGGTGTGCTCACCCAAGGATGGGCCTCTTCGTAGCAGCTCACCGAGCGGTGGCTCTGGTCGTCGGTGAAGATGAAAAGGATGTTCGGCCGGCGCTGGCTCTCGGCCGCGGGGACTTCGGCGCCCGCGCCTCCAAGGAACAGCAATAACGGCAACGCGGCTACAATGCTACGAATCATGGAGTGTCCTCTATCCTCAACCATGGCGTCCACGGCGCGGAAGCAGCAGCGCCGCAATCAACCCCGCAGCCAAGAGCACGACCGTCGCCGGCTCGGGTGTGGACAACAGTTCACTCCGGTTGAGTACAACGTTGGACAGGCGCTCTTCGTCGATCAGGCCGGTCCAATTGCCGTTGTACCCCATCCTGAAATCTTCCGTAGAGTTGTTTAGAGACAAAATATCGTGCGGCTTCGACACACTCTGAAGGGCGCCGCCGTCGGTGAGGTTCTGAACGTAGAACGTCACGCCGGTGCTCGTGTTGGACTGGTCGAACGACGCTGCCACGTAGTAGTCCTTGCCGACCGCGATATCGATGCCCGACGCAATGATGTTCGAATCGCTTCCCGTGTCGCTCAGGAGGAGCGACAAGTCGTAGGGGGTACCGACCGCAGAGCCAAAAGCAAAGAACGCCCAGCTTCGACTGGCGCCCCACTGCGAAGCGATGTACTGCGTCGTCGTGGTGCTGGTCTCCTTGTGGATGTAGGCCTCGATGGTGAAGTCGGTCACTACGAAATCGTCATTGTCGACATGGTAGAGATATCTGCCAGCGCTGTTGCCAAAATCGGCCGCTTCGGCATTGGCATCACCGGTCCGCGGGATCGGGTCGTGGAACTTCGAGCCTTTGCCAGTGGCCGGCAGCGTATACTGTGTTGGCGCGGTGCTACTGGTGCTCAGGTTCAAGTTATTAAGGCCCGAGTCATTCAGAAAACCGGGCGAGTCCTCAAACCGCCAGTAGCCGACGGTCCCCCCACTTGCCTGTGCCGACAGCCAAAGCCCAATCGCAAGGAAAAAGGCCGTCAACACCGACCTCGCCACATGGCGCCGACAAG
>CAZDHN010000834.1:0-2548 GCA_964505115.1 uncultured Planctomycetaceae bacterium | reverse complement strand
CGGCGTTTAAGGGGTTGCTAGCATTGCAGTCCCACCCCTTCGGCGAATACTTACCCCCCTCCCCCCGGAAGAGCGACTATGCCAAAATCCGCGTGGAATTCGCTGGACTAGCCGTTTCGTGTTGGTATACTCGAACGAAGTTGCGGGTGCAACAATTCGTTGCCGCACCCCTTCTCCTGCTGACTTGACGACCCGATTTCTCCAGACTAGGATAGGCAGCATCGTCGGGAGTTGTTCCCGCCGAGCAATTCTGGCTGGCCACTTCTTCAGTGATTTGCATTCATAAACTAACTAAAGAGCCATCACAAACGGAGAAAGACATGTGTCGGTCCAATGCTCTGCTGGTAGCCGTTATTATAGGACTCCTTGCGTACATGGGCGGCGAGCCTCGTGCCGACATTATTGTGCCGAGCGACCTGATCGCCTGTTGGGAGCTTGATGACGATTTGACCGACTCGGCCCCGACCATCCAAGGGGAGCCGGGCCCAGGGTCCGACGGCGCCTATACCGGCGGCGTCAGCCCGACCTTTGTCGCGGGCCGTGACGGCTCGGCCCTGGACATGAGGGCGGTGGGGAACAATTACGTCAGAACCGACACATACCTAGATGGCGGCCAGAAAAGCGTGATCCTTTGGGCCAACTCGACCTATACGGGCGATGCCTTCTGGGTGGGGAACGAACCACAGACGACGAATCGGCTCTATGTCGGCCAGCGTATTAGTAGTCTTAGCCCATGGCTTGGCGCCGGGGCCAGTAACAGTGCTGGTGGCAGTTTTTAGGGTGGCGCCCCCAACGACGGCCAGTGGCACATGTACGTGCTGACCGACACCGGCAACCTGGCCGGGACGGGTGGAACGCTCAGCCTCTATCAAGATGATGGCGCAACGCCAATCCGCACATTGAATTACACCGGCTCGACGGCCAGTCCGGCGGGAAAACCCTTCGTTATCGGAAAGGGCGGCGGCGGCACCCCGTACTACGCCCACGCGATTATTGACGACGTGGCCGTGTTCAACCGGGTGTTGGCGCCTTCCGAAATGGCATGGGTTCACGCCGCCGGCAGTGTGTCGACCGCCATGACGGAAATGGACACCTACAGGCCGCCCGAGGCCAAGTTCTCGTGGCTGTTCGACGGCAACGCCAATGCGCGGTCCGGCGACATTGACGGAACGCCTCACGGTTATGGAGTTCCCGAAGTTCTTCCCACCTACGGCAGCGCGAACGCCGCCCTGCCGCTGAGCTACTCCGCAAACCAGTATATCCAGTTCGACGCCGGCGATCAGTACGTCGATTTCGGCAACGACTCGGAACTGCAGATCACCGAGGCCATTACCGTCTCCTTGTGGGTTAACCCCGAAAGCATGACCGGTACGCGATTCATCCTCGGCAAGTACGGTGGTTCGGAGCGATCCTGGGCGATCGGCACTTTCTCCAGCGGCAGCGATAGAGTACTCCGCCTCATGCTCTCGAAAGATGGCTCCTGGACCAGCACTACCGGGAAAGACTACCGTTCGACTCAGTCCATCGCCGACGACGAGTGGCACCACGTGGCCTTTACCTTCGCCGACAACGAGGCTAGGCTTTACCTTGACGGTGTTGAACTGACCACGACGAACGACACTCTTGTGAAAAGCACGGACGGCGCGTTCGACGCGTTGAACAACAGTACCTATAACCTGACGGCCGGAATGCGGAGCGACGCGCTGTCGACCAGCTACTACAAAGGCCTGCTCGACGAGGTGGCCATCTGGGACTCGGTGCTCACGGCAGAGCAGGTCTATTGGCTGTACCGCAGTAGTATTTATACCGTTCCCGAGCCGTCGACTCTTGCAATGCTTTTGGCTGCGATTGCCGCGCTGGCTTGGTCCCGCCGGGGCAGGCGTCTGCGGTAGAAGATGCCAGTCGCTTCGTGAGCATGAACCATGGCAGTCGCCGTGGGAGTCTCTCGGCATCTGGTCCTCGCACGTGGAAGTGGGTATTGGTCGTATGCCCCCTTCTCAATTCATGGAGTGAGCCATCAAAACCGACCGTGCCCTACCGAGAATCGAAGTCCGGACTCATCGAGGTTTTACCTTGGTGGAGCTCTTGGTGGTCATTACGATCATTGGAATTCTCATCGCGCTGCTATTACCCGCCGTGCAGAGCGCGCGGGAGGCCGCCCGGCGATTGCAGTGCAGCAATAACCTGAAGCAACTCGGGCTTGCCATGCTGCTGCACGAACAGCAACAGGGCTATTTCCCCACGGGCGGCTGGGGTTGGCAATGGTTTGGCGACGCGGACCGCGGGTTTGGATTGAAACAGCCGGGTGGGTGGATTTACAACATCCTACCCTATATCGAGCAGGAGGCCCTTCACGCCCTGCCTAGCGACGCCGACGCGGCATCGATCACGGCCACACAGAAGGCCGGGGCAAAGCAAATGATCATGACGCCACTGTCGGTGATGAATTGCCCATCGCGCCGCCGCTCGCAAATATATCCTGCCCCGGGGGGAATGCAGCCCAAGAACAGCGACGACACCACCACTGCCGCCCGAAACGACTACGCCG
>CAZDHN010000833.1:0-2554 GCA_964505115.1 uncultured Planctomycetaceae bacterium | reverse complement strand
CGAGCAGACCCACGGCCAGGAGGGAGTGGAGCGGCTTTACGAAATCCTCCGCGGATACCCGGGCAACTGCGAGCTGCAACTGCTGATTTGCCTGGCCGACGGCAGCCGGGTTGCCTGCAAGTGCGATAAGCTGCGGATCGCAATCAACGGCGAGATGCGCGGCCGGGTAGACGAACTGCTCGGCCCCGGCAACTTCCGCTTGATAACCGCCGCCCCAACCCCCACCAACTCCAACGGCAGCCGCCCCAACGGCAGATCCCGAGGACGGTAGGCGCAAGTCTGTAGCTGGATTCGCCAGAATTCAGCCCGTCGGCGTGAATCTGTCTGAATTCTTGCGAATTCAGCTACAAGAAACGTCAGTCGGTCAGCATCGGCGCGAGTTGTTGGCGGAACTGTCGCAGACGGTCTTCTTGCTCGGGGCTGAAGGAGCCTAGGCGGTGGGCGTAGACGTCCATCCAGGTGATCAGCCGGTCGAGGCTCTCGGCGTCCAGCGTCACGCCCTCGTGCCCCTTCTCCTGGGCGAGCCCCTTCTCCTGGGTAAGCCCCTTGCCCTGGATAAGCAGCGCCAGCAGCTTGCTTTGCGCGGCCGGGCACTCGCCCACCAGCGAACGCGACTTCTCGAAAGCCAGCTTCTTTAAGTCCTCCTCGGCGAAGCCCAGCAGGCTGTCGTACGATTTGGCCGCCGTCAGATCGAACGGAGCGGCCTTTTCGTTGCCGCTGTCGGGTCGATGACAGCTTACGCAGTGCTTGTCCATCACCGAAGTTGCCGTACACCAACCGCGGGTTGGTCCCGTCGGGGTTCGTCGACCAGAGGCTCATGTAGGGACCGTTGAAGCGGTCGATGTAGTCCCATCGTGCGTAAAGCACGCAGCCGTCGGACGAGACCGAAGGCGTCCACTCGAAGTTCTCGAACGCTGATATCGCCCGCATCCGGCTGCCGTCCGAATCCATGGCGTGAAGCGTGTAGACCGCCACCGGACGAACGTTGCCGCCACCGCAGCGGACGTAACTGTCGGGCATCGTCTGCTGGCAGGTCGCCGTGGCCGACGCCTTGCCGCACTGCAGGAACTGCCCCTTGCGCGTGGAAAGGAAGACGATCCGGCCGTCGGGGAGATAGCGGGCGTCGAAGTCGTCGTAGCGGCCCCGCGTCAACTGCCGCCGGCCGCTACCGTCGAGGTTCATCTCGAACAGATGGTAGAACGAATCCTCCGGCAGCTTCGACTTGTCGACCTTCTCCATGGCCGCAATATGCGGGTAGTAGCGGCAGTACGCGAACAACACCCGGCGACCATCGTGCGAAACGATGGGACGCAGGAAGCTGCCGTCCGGCCAGTCGCTCGTCAGGCAGCCGACTTGCGGCTGGTCGGCCCGAAAGCCGCTCAGCAGCCAGATGCCGCCGCCCGGCTGCGACCACCAACTGTAGTACTGGTCCGACATGTGCGGGAACATCGACGGCGCCCGCTTGACGAAGAGGATCGTCTCGAAGTCCAACAACGGATTGGCCAAGGCCATCTTCCGCACCGCCCGACGGGCTTGGAAGTAAAGCTCCCGGGCTTGCGGCTCGGGCACGTCGGCCGGAAGACTTGCCGCCAGATCTTGGCGTCGTCGGACACCAGCACGATCAGCCGGTTGTTGCGGCTGGCGCAGGTGTCGCAACGGTTGTAGATAAGCAGGTGATCCAGCGCGGTGGGCGCGCCCAGATCGACCTGCCACCAGGGCTGCTCCTCGTTCGCCGTATGGAATCCCCATTTGCCGTCTTTGTGTCCGTCGCAAGCCCCGGCCGCGTCTTCGTTCGGCGTAACCCTGCCCTGGAACTGGGCCGGCGCGCCGCGCAACTCGGCCTGGCGCAGCCAATCGGCCTCGATCCGTTCGGAGAGAGTTGCCGCATGGATGACGCCTGAACTCAACAATGTCAACAAGCCGGCCAGACGAGCGATATTTCTCACGGCACGGGTCTCCTTTCGGCGATTAACCGTCTGTCACAACCGAAGTGATGGGTGGCACCCTACGCCGTTAACCCTCTTGAAGGATGTAAAAATGGTCTTGATGCATTAGCCATTTTCAGCGATTAGTGGCGGGTGGGTTCTTGCCTGGGTGCGGTAGCACGGTTTGGTTGGCGGCCCTGCCGCCCTGTGGAAAACAGTATTGGATTCCGGTCATCAATTGTTGGTGCGAGTGGGTAGTAACGTGAAATTGCTCAAAAAACTGGGATATGCTCGCGAACGCGACGGACTGGTGTATTTGTGGCCGGATCGGGCCGCCCAGAAACATCTGCCGCCCTTGGTGTTGCGTTTGACGGTGGTGCTATTGGCCCTTGCATAGCCAATGATCGAGGGCGAAGCCCGGTTCCCTGGCGGAACTCCCTTGATGCGCGCATTAACTATGCAAAGATCAATAAACGCCGATCGCGGTCCCGTCTACCTCGTCACGAGCGTGATGAACCATAAAAGGTTGTCCGATGCACGGATTGCGGCGGTCTACCGTAAGCGTTGGGGCATTGAAGTCTACCAGCCGGAATGCACATCAAGCGCACGCTTGTATCAACTTGCCGCTT
>CAZDHN010000832.1:0-2572 GCA_964505115.1 uncultured Planctomycetaceae bacterium | reverse complement strand
ATTTGGGCGATATCCGTCTCGACTCCCAAATCACCCCGGGCGACCATAATACCGCCGGCCGCCGCGATGATCTCATCGAGATGGTCGAGCGCCTCGGGCTTCTCGATCTTGGCAATCACCTGAGGGCCCGATGTTTCAGACCCCGATGCTTCAGACTCTGATTCCCGGGGCTCGGAGCCATGCGAGGCGAGCAGCGTTTGGAGTTGGCGGATCTCGTCGGCGGTGCGGACGAAGCTCAGCCCGACGAAGTCGACCCCGGCCGTGGCCGCCCAAGCGGCGTTCTCCTGATCGACTTGGCCCAGGCTGGGGATGCTCAGCTTGACGCCTGGCAGGTTGACTCCCTGGCGGCTGCGAATAATACCCGGTTGAATAACCCGGCATTGGGCAAAGCCGTCGCCGCAATCCTCGACCAGCAGGCCGACCGTCCCGTCGGCCAGCATCACCCGATCGCCGACGGCCAACTCGTCAACCAGCGATTCGTAGTTGGTAGTCAGCTCGCCCTGGACAGTGGAGCTTTCGCCGGGGATGAAGCGGACCTGGTCGCCCGCGGCACAGCGGAGTTGTCCGTCGGGCAGTTCACCGAGGCGGATTTTCGGCCCGGCCAGATCGACCAGCACGCCGATCGGCCGGCCCGCCTCCCGCTCGGCACGGCGAATATCGTCGAGATATTGCTGACATTCCTTCTGAGTGCCGTGTGCCGCGTTGATGCGGAAAACGTCGACGCCGGCGACGATCAGGTCGGCCAGTACCCGCTGCTCGCCGCAAGCCGGGCCGACCGTGGCAACGATCTTCGTGTTCGAGGGACGCTGGTAGGTGGGCAATGGGTTGTCGGGCATATTTTTGCTCACTATACTCGTGGAAAAACACGATTGTGGTCGGAGGATCCGCACGTTCTCGCCTACTGCACTCTACTCTACACTTTAGTCGGCACGTTGGAAAAGGGTGCCACTGCTGGCTTGCCCAGCAGTGCGAAGCAATAACCCCGCAAAAAACACTGCTGGGCAAGCCAGCAGTGGCACCCAAATCGCCAGCCACCCACAAGCTGAATCGCCACAAGGCACTGGACCGCGCTTCCACCCGACCGCTACAATACGGTTTTCGTGGCCGGATTCGCAAGAATTCGGTTCTTCGTATTACGGCTGAATGCTTGCGAATTCAGCTACAAATAACCATGTGAATTATGAGTTTCTGGCAAGATAAAGTCGTTCTGGTTACCGGCGGGTCCAGCGGATTGGGCCGGGTGATCGCCGATGCGTACGCCGCGGCCGGTGCCCGGCTGGTTATCGCCGGTCTGGAGGCCGACGCCGTTCGGCAGGCCGCCGAGGAAATGCGGGCCGACGGCCGCGAAGTGCTGGGAGTCCACGCCGATATCACGCGGGACGAGGACGTTGACGAGCTGTTCCGGCAGGCCCTGGAGCGGTTCGGGCAGCTTGACGTTCTGGTGAACAACGCGGGCCGGTCGATGCGGGGCAAGGTGCTCGACACCACGCCCGAGCAGTTCGGCCAGTTGATGGAACTGAACCTGCTGGCCTTGGTTCGATGTACTCGCGCGGCCGTGCCGCATCTGATCGAGCGACGGGGGCACGTGGTGAACATCGGGTCGCTGGCGGCCAAGTCGGCCAGCCGTTGGGTGGGTGCCTATCCAGCCACGAAACACGCCGTGGCCGCCTACTCGCAGCAATTGCGGCTGGAGTTGGGTCCCCAGGGCCTGCACGTCCTGCTGGTCTGCCCCGGCCCGGTCGCCCGAAAGGACGCCCGACTCTATCCGCTAGAGGGTCTGGAAGACATCCCCGAGTACGCCCGACGCCCCGGCGGCGGCGTCAAGACCAGTGCGATTCCGCCGGAAAAGCTTGCCCAACTGATCCTTAGGGCGTGCGAACGTCGTCGCCCGGAGTTGGTCGTGCCGGCCAGGGCCCGACTGCTCTTCGCCATCGCTCAGCTAATGCCCCGGCTGGGCGATTGGATCGTGTTGCGGAAGACCTAGCGTGACGCCCTGGTTTGGGTAGCGGATCGCGCCAATTCGAAGCCGGCAGCCTGCTTCGGCCACAATCAGGGCGGTCAATGGGTCGACGACAATCTGCACACGATCATCGGCACCCATGCCTACCTGCTACATACGGGCGACCTGCACTTCGCGCGGCGGAATCTGCCCGCCTTGGAGCGAATGTTGGCCTACTTCGTCCAACGACGCAACGATCAGGGCCTGTTCAAACTGGACGATGTCGGGGCGCACTGGTACTACAACGCCGTCCACACCAGCGGGGTGAATACCTATTACAACGCCTTCTTCCACAAGGCCGCCAACGACCTGGCGGCGATGGAGCAGGCCGCCGGCTGAAGTCACGTCGAAGCGGAGCAATGCCCGGCGCGGATTGTCGTCATTCTGCCCGATCGTGAGTCCGGTGCTCCCCCCGTAGTTGTTGTTGGGCACGTGCGGAATTATGGCCGTATCCTCCGTACCCGAATACGTCGCAGCCGTAAATGGGTCGTTGAGGCCGTCTTGGTAAACGATCGGTTCCGCCTTGACGCCAACCGCCGAACGGCGGGCCACCGTGACCGCCGTGTGACCGGC